>DASPXL010000145.1:0-4595 GCA_035637375.1 Burkholderiales bacterium | reverse complement strand
ACTCGGCCTGCTGCCCCTTGTCGAAGCCGGGGCCGTCGACCTCGATCACCTGATCGCCGACGCCAAGTCCGGGGTAAGCGGCGCCGGCAAAAAGACCGAGGAACATCTGCTATTCTCCGAGGCGTCGGACAATTTCAAGGCGTACGGCGTCGCCGGTCACCGACACTGGCCCGAAATCCGGCAGGGGCTGGAGGCGGCCGCCGGAAGGAGCATCGGCCTCACGTTCGTGCCGCATCTGACCCCCATGATCCGGGGCATACACGCGACCCTATATGCGCGCATCACGAAGGACATCGACTTCCAGCGCCTCTTCGAGGAGCGCTATCGCGGCGAGCCCTTCGTCGACGTGCTGCCTCCGGGCAGCGAGCCGGATACGCGCTCGGTGCGCGGCGCCAACGCCTGCCGCATCGCGGTCCATCGCCCCCACGGGGGAGACATGCTGGTCGTCATCTCGGTGATCGATAACCTGGTGAAAGGCGCTTCAGGACAGGCGGTGCAAAATATGAATATCATGTTCGGCTTAGAGGAGACGCTCGGCCTTTCGCAGCTTGCGATTGTGCCCTGACGCGGCCCGTAGGACTCCGATGCCTACTTTGTTCAAGCGGTTCCAGCAGCGCTTCGGGATTTCGGCGCCGAAGATGACGGTCAAGACGCACGTCGCCTGGTATTGGCGCTGGTTCGGAATGCTCGTATTCCTTTCGCTTTCGCTTGCCGTGGCGGCGTGGATGTACGACGCGGGACGGCGGTTCGCCGGCTTCGACCGCGGCGAACTGCAGAGCGACCTCGCGAGGATTCGCGATTCCATGGCGCGGCTCGAAGCCGAGGCGGCGCGGCTGCGCTCGATCGCCAACGCGAGCGAATCGCGCCTCAAGATCGAGCAGACGGCGCAAGTGCAGCTTGCCGCCCAGGTGAAGGTGCTCGAGGACGAAAACAACCGGCTCAAGGAGGATCTTGCGTTTTTCGAAAATCTCGTGCCGAGCGAGCGTCGGGGCGACAAGGTGAGCATTCACCGCTTCAAGGTCGAGCGCGACGTGCTCCCCGGAGAGTATCGTTACCGGCTGCTCGTCCTTCAGGGGGGGAGGCTCGACCGCGAGTTTCACGGGTCCTTGCAGCTGGTGGTGGAAATGCAGCAGGAGGGTAGGGATGCTACAATCGTCATTCCCGATTCGGCCGACGCGGGCAACGCAGCTTTCAAGCTCAACTTCAAGTATTTTCGCCGGGTCGAGGGGGCATTTCGGGTTCCGGCAGGGGCTAAAGTGCGGACCATACAGGCACGCATCCTGGAGAACGGGTCGAACGAGGCCCGTGCCAGCCAGAACCTCAATCTTTCTTAGCAGCCGGGAAACGCTATGTTCCGCAAGCAGCCGAGCAAGCCGCAGAATCGCATCGACAGCCTGATCGGTGCGGGCACGAAGATCGAGGGCAACATCAATTTCGCGGGCGGTCTTCGCGTCGACGGCGAAGTCATCGGCAATGTGACCGCCGTTTCGGACGAACCGTCGACGCTGGTATTGAGCGAGCAGGCCCGGATCGAAGGGGAAATCAAGGTATCGCATCTGGTCGTAAACGGCGAAATCACGGGGCCGGTGTACGTCGCCGAGTTCGTCGAACTCCAGTCGCGCTCCCGGGTCAAAGGAGACGTGCATTACAACAGCCTGGAGATGCATCTCGGGGCCATCGTCGAGGGGCATCTGGTGCACCGCTCGAGCGAGGGAAAGACCGTGGAGCTGAAGCTCGCGGCGAGCAAGCCCGCGGTGTAAAGGCAAGCGATGAGTTCCGGCTTGAAAGCCGGCGCCGCAGCCTCATCTGATGGTTTGGCCCGAGGGGCCCTGTCCGGCTTCCGGACCGATAATGAAGCAGTTTGCAACAGGAGTTGAGACAATGAACGCAGTCGCAGAAATGCCAGCGCCGTTCGTCTTCACCGACAGCGCCGCGAACAAAGTCAAGCAGTTGATCGACGAGGAAGGCAACGCCGAATTGAAGCTGCGCGTGTTCGTCACGGGCGGGGGCTGCTCCGGGTTCCAGTACGGGTTTACCTTCGACGAAGTGAAGAACGACGACGACACGGTGCTGGAGAAAAACGGGGTGACGCTGCTCGTCGATCCGATGAGCTACCAGTATCTCGCCGGCTCCGAAATCGACTACACCGAGGGTCTCGAAGGCGCCCAGTTCGTGATCAAGAATCCGAATGCGACGAGCACCTGCGGTTGCGGTTCATCGTTCTCAGCTTGAGCGTTTAACGATCACAGAGACGGGGCCTTCGGGCCCCGTTCTCATTTGCGTATTCTTCGCGAATCAGGCCGGGTAAATCGCGCCCAGCACCCGCGCTCCCTTTGCGCCGGTGACCTCGGGAAAATTGCCGGTCTCGCGCTTCAGCGCGCGTTGCGCAAGCCAGGCAAAGGCGGTTGCCTCCACCCAATCCGGATGAATTCCGAGCCGCTCCGTCGAGGCGACGCTGATACCGGCGAGCGCCCGGGCGATCCGCTTGACGAGGTCCGTGTTCCGTACCCCGCCGCCGCACAAATAGACTTCCTCCGCACCCGGACAGGACTTCGCAATCGCGTCGCCGATGCTGCGCGCCGTCAGTTCGGCCAAGCTTGCCTGCACGTCCTCGGCCTTGTGCCGCCCGACGCCGAACCGTCGCAGCCAGCCGAGATCGAAATGATCGCGGCCCGTGCTCTTCGGCGGCGGGCGGCGAAAGTACGGATCGGCGAGCAGCGCCTTGAGCAGGACGGCGACCGGCCGCCCCCGCGCCGCGAGCGCCCCACCGCGGTCGAAGTTCCGGTCGAGTTTCTCGCGCGCCCATGCGTCAAGCAGGACGTTGCCCGGTCCCGTATCGAAACCGGTCACCGATCCGGTTGCGGGGAGGTCGGTGAGATTGGCTATGCCACCGAGATTGACGATGACGCGATGGCGGCGCGAGTCCCGGAAAAAGGCCGCATGAAACGCCGGCACGAGCGGAGCGCCCTCTCCCCCTGCAGCGATGTCGCGGCTGCGGAAATCCGCGACCACGGTGATGTTCGTCCGCTCGGCAAGCCAGGCAGGGTTGCCGAGCTGCAAGGTGTATCCGGATCCGGGGCGATGCCGCACCGTCTGGCCGTGGCAGCCGATGGCGCAAACGGTCTGCGCCGAGACACTCTGTTTCTTCAGCAGGCGATCGACGGCTCTAGCGTAGAGCGCCGAGAGCTCGATCCCGGCGAGGGCCGCGCGATGCAGCTCGTCCTTGCCTGGCTCGTGCAGGGCGAGCAGCGCGGCTTTCAGGCTCTTCGGATAGGGTAGGAACTCCGAGCCGAGCGCGGAGGTTCGGCCACCCAGGTCGACGAGCGCGGCATCGACGCCGTCCAGACTCGTGCCCGACATCAAACCGATATAGATCTCGGAAGAAGCGGGGTTCGTAGTGCCGCTCACTCGAGCAGCGCGAGGTCGCTGTTTTTCAGAAGATCGAGTCGCGCGAGAAGCGGCTCGGCCGAGCGCGCGAACGCCGCAAGCTCGTTCGCGGGAATCGGCTCGGCGGCCGGAAAGGCGATGGTCAGCGGGTTGCGATTCTGGTCGTGGACGTGGAATTCGTAGTGAAGGTGGGGGCCGCTCGCCCAGCCGGTCTGTCCGACGTAACCGATGACATCCCCCTGGGCGACGCGGGCACCCCCCCTCAAGCCGCGGGCGAAACCCTGCAGATGCGCGTAATAGGTGCTGTATCCGCCATGATGCTTGAGCACAACGAGATTCCCATACCCGGTGCGCCGCGCAGAGAACGCTACGACGCCGTTGCCCGTCGCCTTGACCCTGGTGCCGGCCGGGGCTCCATAATCGATGCCCTGGTGGGCACGCCACTGCTGAAAGATCGGATGGCGACGCATGCCGAACCCCGAGGTGACGCGCGAGAACTCGAGCGGCGAGCGCAGAAACGCCTTGCGCAGATTCGTGCCTTCCGGGGTGTAGTAGCCGCCCCTTCCCCAAGGGTCCTGGAACCACACCGCGCGATAGATTTTTTTCCGGCTGGAGAACTCGGCGGCGAGCACCCGGCCCGGCCGGGTCGTTTGGCCTGCGCGATACAGGGTCTCGAACACAACCGCAAAGCGGTCGCCGCGGCGAAGATCTCGATGAAAATCGATGTCGCCGGCGAAAATGTCGGCGATCTGGATCGCGACGTTGTCCGGAATCCCCGCAGCGTCTGTGGCGCCGAAAAGCGAGCTCTCGATCTCGCCCGTTCTCATCTCGACGCCGCGCACCACCTCGGCCTTCAGTTCGGAGGCGCCGAACCCGTCGCCCAGGCGGTCTATCGAGAGAATCGTGTCGCGGTCGGTAAGAAACCACAGCGAGCGCAGCTTGCCGCCTTCGTCGACTTTCGCCTGAACCGTCATACCGGGACGCACATGGCGGAAATACCGCACGGCCTGCGTGGAGCGCCGGAACGTCGCCGCCTCGCCCTCGCCGGCTCCGAGCCGCTCGAGCAGTGCGGGGAGCGTGTCCTTGCCTCTGAACCGGTCTTCCTGGAAGTAGATGATCGTCCCCGGTTCGCGCAGCGGAGTCGCCGCCGGGGCAAGCGGCTCGACGACAAACCCGAAGGGGACCGGCTCCAGCCCGTCCTGGACCGT
>DASPXL010000144.1:0-11641 GCA_035637375.1 Burkholderiales bacterium | reverse complement strand
GCCGAGCCGCGCCCGCGGATATCCGAGGCGGACGTCGAGTTCGAACTGACCTTCTGCACCCTGTGACCAAGGCCCGTTTTGTAAGCTGCCCGCGCTGCGGCGCGCAGGTGGCGTGGCTTGCGGAGAACCGTTACCGGCCGTTTTGTTCCGAGCGCTGCAAGCTGATCGATCTCGGCGATTGGGCGATGGAGAAGTACCGGGTACCGGACCGGGAGCAAGACAAGAACACCCCGGACACGAAAGGGGAGGACTGAAGATTTTCAGGATTCCCACGCTCCGCGCAGCATCGCGATGCCGTGCGCGCCGCAATTCAAGGCTTGCTCCAGATCGCGCGGCACGATCCCTCCCAGCGCGTACACGGGCACGGCTGCTCCCTTGGCGATCTCGCTGAATCGCTCCCACCCGAGCGGGACCGCGTGCGGGTGCGATGGCGTCGCGCGCACCGGCCCCAGCACGGCGAAATCGACCCCGAGCGCCTCCGCGAGCTGCAGCTCCTCGCTCGAGTGGCATGAGGCGCCGCACCAGGGAGATTCGGGCCGGGCAGCGACCGCGCGCAATTGTTTCGCGGTGAGATGCACGCCGTCGGCGCCGATCTCGCGCGCGAGCGCGGCGTCCGCGTTGACGAGAACCTTCGCGCCGTAAGCGCGCGCAAGGGCGACGACGCGTCGCGCGAAGTCCTCGACCGCCCGTCGACTGAAGGCCTTTTCCCGCACCTGGATGAGCTTGAGGCCCTCGCGCAGTCGCGCCTCGAGCCGTGAAAGGAACGGCTCGACGCCAAGCTCGCCCGCGCGCGTAATGGCGTACTCCGCGGGCAGCAACAGGCTGCGCAGCACCGGACCGTTGGCCGGCAGGAGCGGCGCGAGGTCGATCGCATCCGGGCGCTGCCAGGCAATGGCCTGGTGTTCGAGCGCGCGCGGCTCCCCGCGCCAGGCGTGGACCCGGTAAAAATGCAGGCGCACTTTGGCGTGCGGATAGGTGAAGACCCGGGTGATCCAGGGATACGCGCGTTCGATCTCGATGCCGAGCTCCTCGCGGATCTCGCGCTTGAGCGCCTCGTCGACCGGCTCGCCCGGCTCGATTTTGCCGCCGGGAAACTCCCAGTAGCCCGAGTACACCTTGTCGCGGGGGCGCTGCGCAAGGAGCGCGGCGCCGTCGGAACGGATCAGCACCGCCGCGGCGACATCCACCGGGGCCGATAGGGTCTGCAAGATGCTAGCGCTTTGTCTTGCCGTCGCCGGAATTGCGCCCGGCGTAGTCGCGCGCGAACTGCCAGGCCACGCGGCCGCTGCGCGATCCCCGCAGGAGCGCCCACTGCAACGCCTCCTGCCGGGCCCCGGGAATCTCCCCTTCGCGGCAGCCCATCTCGCGCAGCCAGTGGCTCACAATCTCGAGATAGTCGTCCTGGTCGAACGGATAGAAGGAGACCCACAGTCCGAAGCGTTCGGAAAGCGAGATCTTCTCCTCGACCGTCTCGCCGGGATGGATCTCCTCCCCGAGGTGCCTGGTCTCCAGATTCTCTTGCATGTACTCGGGCATGAGATGCCGCCGGTTGGAGGTCGCGTAGATGAGGAGATTCTCGGAAGTCGCGGCGATCGAGCCGTCGAGCACGACCTTGAGCGCCTTGTAGCCCGCGGCCTCCGAGAGCTCGAACGACAAGTCGTCGCAAAACAGAATGAAGCGCTCGGGCCGCCCCGCCACCTGGTCGACGATATCGGGAAGATCGATGAGATCGTGCTTTTCCACCTCGATCAAGCGCAGGCCCCGGCGATGGAACTTGTCGAGAACCGCCTTCACGAGCGAGGACTTTCCGGTGCCGCGGGCCCCGGTCAGGAGCGCGTTGTTGGCGGTTCGGCCCTCGACGAACTGGAGGGTGTTCTGCTCGATCAGAGCCTTCTGGCTGTCGATGCCGTGGAGGTCCGACAGGCGGATGCGGTGCACGTTGGCGACGGGCTGAATAAATCCGCGGCGCGAGGTCTTGCGCCAGCGGAAAGCGACGCTCGCCTTCCAATCCACCGGACTGGAGGCGGGTGCAAGCAGCGCCTCCACGCGCTCGAGCAGCGCTTCGCCGCGCTTGATCAGCCGTTCGAGTTCCGACATGGCCCCTAAGTCCTGTATTCGGAGTTGATGGTAACGTAATCGTGCGATAGGTCGCAGGTCCACACCTCTGTCGCCATATTCCCGCGGTTGAGCACGACGCGCACCGTGATCTCGCTTTTTCGCATCACGCGCTGTCCGTCCTCCTCGCGGTAGCCCGGGGCGCGGCCGCCCTCTCTGGACACCGACACGTCGTCGAGGTAGAGCTCGACGCGGCCGACGTCGAGATCGCGGATCCCGGCGTTGCCGACGGCGGCGAGGATCCGCCCCAGATTCGGGTCGGAGGCGAAGAACGCGGTCTTCACAAGCGGCGAGTGCGCGATCGCGTAGGCAACGCCCGCGCATTCCGCCTCGTCTCTGCCTTTTTCCACGCGGACGGTGACGAATTTGGTCGCGCCTTCGCCGTCGCGCACAATCGCCTGTGCAAGCCACTGCGAAACTTCGACCACCGCATCGCGCAATGCCGCGAATCCCGGATGATGGGCGTCGCCGATCGTCGGCCCTCCGCCGGCGCCGGTCGCGATCAGCATGAAGGAATCGTTGGTCGAAGTGTCGCCGTCGATGCTGATGCGGTTGAACGAGCGCGCCGCGGCGTGGGCGACAAGGTGCTGCAGCGCTTCCAGGGAGACCGCGGCGTCCGTGGCGACGAATCCGAGCATGGTGGCCATGTCGGGGCGGATCATGCCCGCGCCCTTGGCGATACCCGTGACCGTCACCCCTAGGCTTTCCAGCCGTGCGCGTTGCGATCGCGCCTTGGGCACGGTGTCGGTCGTCATGATCGTTTCGGCCGCCCGCGCCCAATTGTCCTCGCACAGGTCGGCGACGCACGCCGGCAGGCCGGCGACAATGCGTTCCAGCGGCAGCGGCTCCATGATCACGCCGGTCGAAAACGGCAGCACCTGCCGGGAATCGCAGCCGAGCAGCCGCGCCGCTTCGCCGCAGCTCGCCTTTGCGCGGGCGAGCCCCTCTTTCCCGGTGCCGGCGTTGGCGTTTCCGGTGTTGACGATGAATGCCCGGAGAGACCTGCCGGAGGCGAGGTGCTCCTTCGCCACCTGCACCGGCGCGGCGCAAAAGCGGTTTTGCGTGAATGCGCCCGCCACCCGCGTCCCTTCCGCGAGGGTCATGAGAAGCAGATCTTTGCGCCCGGCTTTTCTGATCCCCGCCTCGGCGACGCCCAGCTTCACGCCCTTGACGGGAAGGAGATCCTCCGGTCTCGGAGGACTTAGGTTGACTGCCATGCCCCCGCTAACTCAGCTTCCCGTGACAATGCTTGTATTTCTTTCCCGATCCGCAGGGACAAGGATCGTTGCGGCCGATCTTGCCCATTTGCCGCACGAAAGGCGCCGGCTTGGACGCGGGCGGCGCATCGGCGCCGGCTCCGGCAAGCGCCTCTTCGTATCCGGCGTGCTGGTACTGCACGTTTTCGACAGCCGGAGCCTGGACCTTTTCCGCCTGCTCGACCTGCTCCCGAGTCTGCAGCTCGACCGTCATCAGGGTGCGCGTGACCTCGAGCTTGACCGTCTCCACGAGGTTGCCGAACAGCTCAAACGCCTCGCGCTTGTATTCCTGCTTCGGGTTCTTCTGGGCGTAACCGCGCAGGTGTATGCCCTGGCGCAGGTGGTCGAGCGCCGCGAGGTGCTCGCGCCAATGATTGTCGAGCGCCGACAGGAGCACGAAGCGCTCGAATTGGTGCACGGCGTCGACCGGTGCGCTTCCCATCTTGCGGCGATAAGCGTCGTGCGCTCCCTCGATGGCGCGCTTGAGGAGAGCACCGTCGTCGAGGCCCGCGTCGCTCTCGAGCCATTTCGACAGAGGCAGCTCGAGCTGGAGCTCGGAGGCATAGGCCTTTTCGAGGCCCGCCACATCCCATTGCTCCTCCATGCTTTCTTCCGGAATGTACGCGCGGAATATGTCGGTGGCCACGCCCTCGCGCAGCGCCGCGATCTGGTCCGAGACGTCCTGCGACTCGAGAATGGTGTTTCTCAGGTGATAGATCTCGCGCCGCTGGTCGTTGGCGACGTTGTCGTACTCGAGCAGTTGCTTGCGAATGTCGAAGTTGTGCGCTTCGACCTTGCGCTGCGCGCTCTCGATCGAGCGGGTGACCAGGCTGTGCTCGATCGGCTCGCCTTCGGGCATCCCCAGGCGCTGCATGATGGCGTTGACCCGCTCGCCGGCGAAGATCCGCAGCAACGGGTCTTCGAGCGAGAGGTAAAAACGCGAGGAGCCCGGGTCGCCCTGCCGGCCCGAACGGCCGCGCAACTGGTTGTCGATGCGCCGGGACTCGTGCCGCTCGGTGCCGATGATGTGCAGCCCTCCGGCGGCGATGACCTCGTTGTGCCGGACCTGCCACTCCTTGCGCAGGTCGACGATGCGGCGCTCTTTCTCCGCCGCGTCGAGATCCTCCATATCGCGCACGACGTCGACCTGCTTCTCGACGTTTCCGCCCAGCACGATGTCGGTGCCTCGGCCGGCCATGTTGGTCGCGATGGTGACCATCTTCGGGCGCCCGGCCTGCGCGACGATCTCGGCCTCGCGCGCGTGCTGCTTCGCGTTCAGGACCTGGTGCGAGAGCTTGTCCTTCTGCAGCATCCCGGAAAGCAGCTCAGAGTTCTCTATCGAGGTCGTGCCGACCAGTACCGGCTGGCCGCGTTCGTAGCAATCCTGGATGTCGCCGATGATCGCCTTGTACTTCTCGCCGGCGGTGCGAAACACCTGGTCGTTCCGGTCGGCGCGGATCATGGGCATGTGCGTCGGGACGACCACGACTTCGAGCCCGTAGATTTCCTGGAATTCGTAGGCCTCGGTGTCGGCCGTGCCGGTCATGCCCGCGAGCTTGCGGTACATGCGGAAGTAGTTTTGGAAGGTGATCGAGGCGAGCGTCTGGTTCTCGCTCTGGATCTGGACGTTTTCCTTCGCCTCGATCGCCTGGTGCAGTCCGTCGGACCAGCGTCGCCCCGGCATGAGCCGGCCGGTGAACTCGTCGACGATGATCACCTCGCCGTCCTGGACCACGTAGTGCCGGTCGCGGAAGAAGAGGTTGTGGGCCCGGAGCGCCGCGTTGAGATGGTGCATCAGGTTGACGTACGCCGGCTCGTAGAGGCTGCGCCCTTCGGGCAGCAATCCCGCGTGGGCGAGGAACTTCTCGGCGTGCTCATGCCCGTCTTCGGAGAGCAGCACCGTGTGGTTTTTCTCGTCGACGTGGAAGTCCCCCGGCGCGCCCTCCTTTTCCTGGCGCTTGAGCAGCGGCGCCACCTCGTCCATGCGTGTGTAAATCTCGGTGCGGTCCTCGGCCTGGCCAGAGATGATGAGCGGCGTGCGGGCCTCGTCGATGAGAATCGAGTCGACCTCGTCGACGATCGCGTAGTTGAGCCCCTTCTGGAAGCGGTCGCCGACCTGCATCGCCATGTTGTCGCGCAGGTAGTCGAAGCCGAACTCGTTGTTGGTGCCGTAGGTGATGTCGGCGGCGTAGGCGGACTGCTTGTCCGCGTGCGGCATCTGGGTCAGGATCACTCCGACCGAGAGCCCGAGGAACTTGTAGACCTTCCCCATCCACTCGGCGTCGCGGCTTGCGAGGTAATCGTTGACCGTGACGATGTGGACGCCGCGGCCGCTCAGAGCGTTGAGATACGCGGGGAGGGTCGCGACCAGGGTCTTGCCCTCGCCGGTGCGCATCTCCGAGATCTTGCCGTCGTGCAGGACCATCCCGCCGACCAGCTGCACGTCGAAGTGGCGCATGTTGAGCACGCGCTTCGCCGCCTCGCGCACCACGGCGAAGGATTCGGGCAGGAGCTCGGCGAGCGCCGCTTTCTCCGCCGCGTCGCGCTCTTCTTCGGCGACGTCCTCGATCCGTTTCGCAAATCGCTCTTTCAGTTCGAGCGTCTTCGCCCCCAGGGCGAGATCCGAGAGCGCCGCCATCGACGGCTCGAGCTTGTTGATGTCGCGCACCGACTTGCCGTAGTGCTTCAGCAGCCGGTCATTGCGGCTGCCGAAGACCGCTTTCAATACGCGGGAAATCATCGAGGAATGACGGCCGTGGCGTACAAAAGTTTGGAGTTTATCACGCCCGAACAGCGCTTCCTGCGGCACGGGCGGGAAGGAGCGCGGGGACCCGCGCTATGAATACCGACTGCGGTAGGAGCGGCGCTAGCGCGTCGAGGCCTGCAGAAACCGGATCGGGTTCTGTGAGACGCCCCTGTAGCGGACTTCGAAGTGCAGATGCGGACCGGTGGCGCGGCCGGTCGAGCCGGATTCCGCCACCTTGCTTCCGCGCTGGACAACGTCGCCTTCCTTGACGAGAAGCCTCGAGCAATGCGCGTAGCGAGTGGTGAAATCGTTGCCGTGGTCGATCTCGACCATGTTGCCGTACTGGTAATGGGGCCCGGCGTAGGTCACGACGCCGCCCGCCGCTGCGAAAACCGGGGTGCCGGAGTCGACGACGAAATCCACGCCTTCGTGCATGGCGAGCATGCCGTTGAAAGGATCGATGCGCCAACCGAAGCTGGAGGCGCTCCAGCCGCCGTCCACCGGAGGAATCGTCGGCATGAGCTTCTTCTTCACCTTGGCGTCGAACAGCTGCGACTCGAGGATCCCGAGTGAGTCGCTGCGGTTTTCCATCTGTCTGGAAAGCTGGTCCAGCTGCCGGTTGAATTCCGGGATCGAGAGACCCTGCGGCGGGATGCTCGACACCGCACCGCCGCGGCCGGGGGGTTCGTTGAAGCGGAATTCCCCGGGCTTGAGCCCCGCCAGTGCGGAGAGGCGTTCCCCCAACGCGTCAAGCCGCATAAGCTGCGCCTGCATCTGGCCGAGTTTCACCGCCATCGCGTTGAGGTTTTCCCGCAGGAATTCTTCCGTCTTGCGCCGTTGCGCCTCCTGGGCCGACAAGACCAGCGAATCGAGCAGCGGGAGCTTGAACTCGGCGGCGTGGCGCACCGTGATCCAAAACAGGCCGAGCGTGAGGCTGAAAACGAGCAGCGCCATGAATACGGTGCCGGCGACCAAATGCCCATTGGTCAAGGTCAAAGACCTTGCCTTGGCCAATCTGCTCGAAACCAGAATAATATGCACGCCGCCCCTCTTCATGCATTCCCAGAACATGCATCCGAAAAACCCGTGCGCCTTCTTGAACCAGCCCGACGGCATCGCTTCGCTCATGCCGCAGGCCAGGCGCCTGATCGAGTTGCGCGGAATTCTCTCCGCCGTGCTGCCGCCATCCCTGGCGCGATCGTGCTCGATCGCCAACTACAAGCGGGGAAAAGTCGTTATTTTTGCCGCCAGCAGCGCCGTTGCCGCCAAGCTGAAACTCATGCGTCCGACGCTGGTGGAGCAACTTTCGCAACGAGGGGTCGAGGTTACCGGATTGGAGGTGCGTGTGCAAGCCCTCGATCATGAGCGCCAAGTCTTTGAAAAATATTCGAAAATGAGTGTGGAAGCCGCTGCCAAGGTCGCCGAGCTGTGCGAGCAACTCCCTGATTCAGAACTGAAAAGCGCGCTGGGAAGGATCGCGCGCCGGCACCGCAAATAAAATCCAAACTAAACAGACACAAATGCACGTTCCGGGCGCGAGAAGCCCGAGCGTTATCGGGGTGCGGGCCTGTGATATGCCGATCAGCTGGCGGGCAGCGCAAACAGACGCGAGAGGGCCGCCGGCGCATCCTCCTCGCGCTCGAAGGTGACCCATTCCCAGGCATCCTTCGAGGCAAGCGCCGCCCGCAGCAGTCGGTTGTTCAGGGCATGCCCGGATTTGTGGGCGGAAAAGGCGCCGATCAGAGGATGCCCGATCAGGTACAGATCGCCGATCGCGTCGAGGACTTTGTGCTTGACGAATTCGTCGCTGTAGCGAAGCCCTTCAGCGTTCAGCACGCGATACTCGTCCACGACGATCGCGTTGTCGAGGCTCCCGCCCAGAGCGAGGCCCGATTCGCGCAGCGCCTCCACTTCCTGGATGAAGCCGAAGGTGCGCGCCCGCGCGACCTCCTTGACGTAGGAAGTATTCGCAAAATCGATGCAGGCCGTCTGCGCCGAGCGCTCGAAGGCAGGGTGGTCAAACTCGATCGAAAACGAGAGCTTGAAGCCTTCGAACGGCTCAAAGCGCGCCCATTTCTCGCCGTCCTTCACTTCAACCGCGCTCTTGATTCTGAAAAAACGCTTGGGCGCAGGTTGCTGCTCGATCCCGGCCGACTGGATGAGAAACACGAAAGGCGCGGCGCTCCCGTCCATGATCGGCACTTCCGACCCGGTGAGATCGACGTAGGCGTTGTCGATGCCCAGGCCCGCGAATGCCGACATCACGTGCTCGACGGTCGTGACCTTGACGCCACCGGTTTCGAGGGTGCTGCAAAGCCGCGTGTCGGTCACCTTGAAGGCGTCGGCGGCGATATCGACCGGCGCAGGCAGGTCGATGCGGCGAAATACGATCCCCGCGTTCGGCAGGGCCGGCCGCAGTGTCATCGCCACTTTCTCGCCGGTGTGGAGGCCGACGCCGGTGGCGCGAATCGCCGATTTTAGCGTGCGCTGCTTGAACATTCGCGGTCGCCGCAGCATGGTACCGCAGACGATTGAAAACGTGGAATTTTAGCACGGCGACAGGCTCACCGGCCCGGATTCCGGTGAGCGGCACCGTGCCTCGCGCTTTAGTGTAGCCGCTTGCGCTGGTAGGCGGGGACGAAGGCGACCGTACGGATCAGCACCGGCGCAGTCCGCGCGGCGAGCCGCAGCTCGGGTCTCGCGACCAGAGGCTTGCGCAGGTAACGGGGCATCCCGGTTCTCTTGGCTGTGCTCATGTGATTTCCTCCCAAAGCTAGTCGGCCTGCTTCCTCAAGAAGGCGGGGATGTCGTATTTATCCACGCCGCTGTTTTGCAGAGCCTCGATGGTCGAGGCCCGATTCTTGCGGATCACGGCGGGCATTTCGTCGAGAACCCGGTAATCCACGCCCGCCACCGGCCTGTTGTCGGTTCCCGTCTTCTGCACCACCAGCTGCGGCTTTGCCGGGCGCGCTATCTGCGGCTGGCCGAGCCCGGTCGCGATCACGGTGACGCGCAGCTCTTCTCCGATGGGGTCGTCGTAGACGGCGCCGAAAATGATGGTCGCGTCGTCGGCCGCGAAGCCG
The DNA here is from genome assembly GCA_035637375.1 of Burkholderiales bacterium. Taxonomy (GTDB): domain Bacteria; phylum Pseudomonadota; class Gammaproteobacteria; order Burkholderiales; family SG8-39; genus VBDM01. The sequence continues at coordinate 2,441 of DASPXL010000144.1, read as the reverse complement.
CGGATGGTGTTCATCACCTCCTTGGTCTCGCGCAGTTTGAGGCTCGATCTGTTGGCGGTGATGTTCACCACGACCCCGCGCGCGCCCGACAGATTGACCCCTTCCAGCAGGGGACAGGCCACCGCCTGCTCCGCGGCGATGCGCGCGCGATCGACTCCGGAAGCGGCCGCCGAGCCCATCATCGCCATGCCCTGCTCGGCCATCACCGTGCGCACGTCCTGGAAATCGACGTTGATGAGGCCCGGCACGTTGATGATCTCGGAGATTCCGGCGACCGCGTTCTTCAGCACGCTGTCCGCGGCGGAAAACGCTTCCTCCATCGACACGTCGTCGCCGAGCACCTCCTCGAGCTTCTCGTTCAGGATCACGATCACCGAGTCGACGTGCCGGGACAGCTCCTCGATGCCCACCTCGGCTGCCTGCATACGGCGCACGCCCTCGAACGAAAAGGGCTTGGTCACGACCGCGACGGTGAGGATGCCCATTTCCTGGGCCACCTCCGCGACCACCGGTGCCGCGCCCGTGCCGGTGCCGCCCCCCATTCCGGCGGTGATGAAGGCCATGTGCGCTCCGCGCAGCGCGTCGGCTATCTGGTCGCGCGCCTCGAGGGCCGCTGCACGCCCGGCTTCGGGCTTGGACCCCGCGCCCAGGCCCGTCGAGCCGAGCTGGACGTGGCTCTTGGTCTGAGTGCGCGACAGAGCCTGAGCATCGGTGTTGGCGGCAATGAACTCGACGCCGGCCACGCCGTTTCGGATCATGTGGTCGACGGCATTGCCGCCCGCGCCGCCGACACCGATCACCTTGATCACGGTGCCGCTCAACGTGTTTTCGACGATTTCAAACATGCTTGCCTCCTTCCGGGATGAAATAGAAAGACACCTGTCTGCCCTGCTAAAAATTGCGTTGGAACCATTCGCGCATCCTTCCGAACACTTGTCTGAACGAGCCGCCCTGCCGCGCGACCAGGCCGCGCTGCGTCTGCACTACGCCTTCGAGCAGCAGGCCGACGCCCGTGGCATAGCGCGGGCTGCGGACCACGTCCGAAAGCGAGCCCGAGTAGCGGGGGATGCCCAACCGCACCGGCATGTGAAAAATCTCCTCGCCCAGCTCGACCATGCCCTGCATCACGGCCGAGCCGCCCGTGAGCACCACTCCCGAGGACAGCAGCTCCTCGTAACCGGAATCGCGCAGCACCTGCTGGATAAGCGTGTAGAGCTCCTCGACGCGGGGCTCGATCACCTCGGCGAGCGTCTGGCGGGAGAGCATCCTGGGCGGGCGGTCGCCGACGCCCGCGACCTCGATCATCTGGCCGGCTTCGGCGAGCTGCCTGAGCGCGCAGCCGTGGCGGACCTTGAGCTCCTCGGCTTCGGCAGTCGGCGTGCGCAGGGCCATTGCGATATCGTTGGTGATCTGATCGCCGGCGATCGGTACGACGGCCGTATGGCGGATCGCGCCTTCGCGGAACACCGCGATGTCGCTCGTTCCGCCGCCGATGTCGACCAGGCACACGCCGAGCTCTTTTTCGTCCTCGGTGAGCGCGGCGAGCGAGGACGCAAGCGGCTGCAGGATCAGATCGTTTACCTCCAGGCCGCAGCGGCGCACGCACTTGACGATATTCTGCGCGGCCGACACGGCGCCGGTGACGATGTGCACCTTGACCTCGAGCCTTACGCCGCTCATGCCGAGCGGCTCGCGCACGCCGTCCTGGCCGTCGATGATGAATTCCTGGGTGAGGATGTGCAGCACCTGCTGGTCGGTCGGGATCGGCATCGCGCGCGCCGTTTCGATGGAGCGCTCGACGTCGATCGGCGTCACCTCCTTGTCCTTGATCGCGACCATCCCCGTCGAGTTGAAGCTCTTGATGTGGCTGCCGGCGATCCCGGTGAAAACGCGCTCGATCTTGCAGTCGGCCATCAACTCGGCTTCCTCGAGCGTGCGCTGGATGGCGTTCACCGTCGCCTCGATGTTTACGACGACGCCCTTCTTCAGGCCCTTGGACTCGTGGCCGCCCATGCCGATGATGTCCAGGCGCCCGTCGGGAAACAGTTCCGCGACCATCGCCACCACCTTGGAGGTGCCGATGTCCAGAGCGACGATGAGGTTGTTGTTTTCCCTCGCCATGTCAGACCCGCTTGCGCATCGGTTTCTCGGGCTCGGACTTCGGAGCATCTGGAGCGCGCAGCGCGAAGCCGTTGGGGTAGCGCAGATCGACATAGTCGGGACGGCGGGCGGAGTTGCCGAGGGTCTGCGGGTACACCGAGACGAATTTCGCGAGGCGCTCCTCGACGCGGTCCTTGTCGGAGTCGCGCCCGAGCTGCACGGTGAGGCCGTTGGAAAGCCTGAGCTGCCAGGCAAAGCGCGAATTGAGCGCGACCTGCCCGGGCTCGAGGGCGAGCGGGGCGAGCAGCTCGCGGAAAGCGGCGTAGCGGCGCGCCACGTCG
>DASPXL010000143.1:0-2489 GCA_035637375.1 Burkholderiales bacterium | reverse complement strand
CGTAGAAGTTCTTCACGCCGACCGTGCGCGCCCAGTCGCGCGTCACGCGCTGGATCGCGCGGCTCTCCTCGTCGTCGGCGGGCAGGAAGTGATCGGTGATGAGGACGATGCGCTCGGGGTCCCAGACCTTCGCGCCGAGGCGCTCGAGCATGGGTTGCAGGCGCCGCGGGCCGCTCGAATCGTGGAACATGGCGAGGTCGACCTTACAGGTGACGATCTCGCCGGGAGTCACCGCGTCGCGGCCGGCGGCCCGGGCGATGATCTTCTGCGCGAGGGTCTGCTGCACGGTCAGATTCCGAGGTAGGCGCGCTTGAGCTCGCTGTTGCCGAGAAGCTCTGCGGGCGTGCCGTGGAACGTCATCGCGCCATTTTCGAGCACGTAGGCGCGATGCGCAATCTCGAGCGCCTGGCCGACGTTCTGCTCGACGAGCAGGATCGACAGGCCTTCGGCGTTCAGCCGCTTCACCAGCGAGAACATCTCGTCGACCAGCATCGGCGAGAGCCCCAGCGAAGGCTCGTCGAGGATCAGCAGCCGCGGTTCGGCCATCAGTGCGCGGCCGATCGCGAGCATCTGCTGCTCTCCGCCGGAGAGCGTGCCGGCGCGCTGCGCGGTCCGCTCCTCCAGCCGCGGAAAAGAAGCGAACGCGCGTTGCATGTTCCGGGCGCGGTGCTCGCGGCCGCGGCGATAGCTGCCGAGCTCGAGGTTCTCGCGCACCGAAAGATTCGGAAACACACGCCGGCCCTCGGGCACCTGGATCAGACCGGCGGCGACGATGTCGGTGTGGCGCGCGCCGGTGATGTCGCGCCCCTCGAACGCGACGCGGCCGCCGGACGCGGGGACAAGGCCGCATAGCGTATTGTTGAGGGTGGATTTGCCGGCGCCGTTCGAGCCGAGGACCGCGACGATCTCGCCCGCGCCGATGTTCAGGTCGATGCCGCGCAGCACTTCGACCGCGCCGTAGCCGCCTCTGAGCGCGCTCACCTCAAGCATGGGCCTCGTTCCCGGACGTCCGCAGGCGTTCCGCCGCGCCGCGGCCGAGATACGCTTCGATGACGCGCGGATCGCGCGTCACCTCGGCGGGCTTGCCCTCGGCGATCAGCTGCCCGTTGTTGAGCACCCAGGTGTGCTCGGACAGATTCATCACCGCCTGCATCACGTGCTCGATCATGAGCACCGTGACGCCGCCGTCGCGGATCGAGCGGATCACCGGCGACATCTCCGAGACTTCCTGCGGGTTGAGGCCTGCGAGCACCTCGTCGAGCAGGAGAAGCTTCGGCTCTGTCGCGAGCGCGCGAGCAAGCTCCAGGCGCTTGCGCCCCGCAATGGTGAGATCCCGCGCCGGCTTGTCGAGCCGGCCGGCAAGGCCGACGCGCAGCGCGACGCTCTCCGCGTGGGCGAGCGCCACCTTGCGCTGCGCCCGGTGCAGGTGCGATCCCACCGCGATGTTCTCCCGCACCGTCTGCCCTGCGAACGGCTGCACGATCTGGAAGGTGCGCGTCATTCCCAGGCGGCAGATGCGGTGCGGCGCAAGCCCGGTGACCTCCTGCCCGAGGAAGCTCACCGAGCCCGCGTCGGGCTCGAGGAACCCGGAGAGAATGCCGAACAGCGTGGACTTTCCCGCGCCGTTGGGACCGATGAGCGACGTGATGCTGCCCGCCCGAACGGCGAGGGTCACATCGTCGACCGCCTTCAGGCCGCCGAAGCTGATCGACACATGGCGCGCTTCCAGCATCTCAAGCGGCCCTCGCGAAGCGCCGGAACAATCCGGCGATGCCGCGCGGCAGAAACGTCACCATCGCGATCAGCACCGCTCCGTAGATCATCAGGCTCACACCGGGTGCGTCGCCCATCAGATTGCGGGTGAGCTCGCCGAGCAGCTTGAGCGCCGCGGCGCCGAGGAGCGGGCCGAAAACCGTGCCCAGCCCGCCGACGATCGGGCCGAGCAGCGCCTCGACGGACACCGCGGGTCCGTAGGCGATGTGGGGATCGATGTAATGGAAATATTGCACGTAGAACGCCCCGCCCGCCGCCATCAGCCCCGCCGAAATCACGATCGCCTGGAGCTTCACGCGGAACACATCCACGCCGAGCGCCGCGGCCGAGTCTTCGTTGTCGCGCACCGCCGTCAGCCACGCGCCGTAGCGCGAGCGCTCCAGCCACCAGGAGAGCAGAAAGCCCGCGAGCGTCAGGACGAGGATAACGTATAGAAACCCCGCCTTGCCCTGGAACTGGAAATCGAGCGCAGAGGACTTGAGCGGCACGAGCAGGCCCACGCCGCCGCCGGTGAACTTGACCGAGTTGGCGAGAATGCGAAAAACTTCCGCGAAGGCGAGCGTCACCAGCGCGAAGTACGAGCCGCGCAGCCCGTAGCGGAACGAGAGCGCGCCGACGAGGGCACCCGTCGCGGCGCCGCAGGCGATCGCAAAGGGCAGGCACAGCCAGGCATTCACCCCGAAATGGACCTGAAGGGCGGCGCTCGCGTAAGCGCC
>DASPXL010000142.1:0-4083 GCA_035637375.1 Burkholderiales bacterium | reverse complement strand
CCCGCGTCGTGCCCGAAGGAATCGTTCACGAACTTGAAGTGATCGATATCGATGCACAACAGCGCAAAGCCGTCGTGCGTCCGGCGCGCCGTCGCCATCGCGAGCGAGAGCCGGTCGTGGAACAGGTTGCGGTTGGGAAGGCCCGTCAGGCTGTCGTAGAACGCGAGGCTTCTCAGCGACTCCGAAAGCTTCAGGAAGCTCAGGTCCTGCAGGAAATGGATGAAGTGCGTGACGCGGCCCTCGGCATCGCGCAGGGGACAGGCCGATTCCAGCACGTGCAGCGTGTCGCCGCTCGCGGTGCGGAACTGCGTCTCCTCCTGCCAGGATTTCCCGGCAAGGAGCCCGCTTCTCATCTTCTGGTGCCGCGAGACGCTGCCTGAAAGCCTGAACCAGGCGAGATCAGCCCCCGAAGTCCGCTCCGCACCGAGCCCGAGCATCCGATACAGATAGGGGTTGGCGTACTCGATCGTTCCCGTCGGCAGGGTCACCACGACGCCGATCGGAATATGCTCGATGACTTGCGAAAGGTCGTGTCTTTGCCAGGTCACGGGTGCGCGCCGGCCATCGAGCCGGAATCCGCTGCTGATGCAGACAGGCGGATGTTACTATCGGTATATAAAAAACGCAACCGAGAGTAACCATTCCCGGCCGTGCTTGATGATAGCTTTTCCGGCATGACCGTGGCAGAAGAAAAACAGGACTTCAGCAAACGCCTCAAGGAAGCCATGCGCAAGGCCCGCGTCGAGGCGGGCCCGACGCGCTTTGCGCGCGAGTTCAACCTGCGCCACCACGGCGAGCCCGTGACCGCGCAGACCGCGCGCAAATGGCTCTACGGAGGGGCGCTGCCCACGCAGGACAAGCTGCGCACGCTGGCGCAATGGCTGGAGGTGTCGCTGCAATGGCTGCGCTACGGCGAGGCCGAGCGCTCGCACGCCGCGGCCCGGCAGGACGGGGCGACCTACGCCGTGGATTCAGCGTGGCTCGGCAGGAAATTCGACTCGCTCAGCGAGCCGCACAAGAAGATGGTCCTCGAGATCACCCGCGCGCTGCTGCGCCTGGAGGGAAAACAGTAGGGAATCGGCCGCGGGTCAATTCAACCGCACGTACTCGTACTCGACCGGCAGGTTGTTGACCCCGCGCTCGGGCGGGGCGATCCAGCCCGCCATCTTGCCGGGCTCGACCACGCGCTGCATCAGGCTTTTCACGAACGCCCGGTCCGATGCGCTCGGGATCCAGCCGGCAAGGTCGCGCTCGAATTCGTCGCGGCCGATGAGCTTTCCGCCGGGGTCGGCCGGCGCGTTCGCCCAGGCGCCGATCGCGCGCCGGAAACGGCTGCTCGGCAGGCGCAGCTCGGAGCCGAACCCGGCGCGCTTGATCTGCATGTTCCAGCGCTTCAGCCCGATCTCGCAGTCGCGGATGTAGGCGCTGCGCAGCACCTCGTTCATGGCGTTGCGCATCCCCACGGTCTCTTTCCTGAGGCCACCCCGGCCGTCGGGGACCTCCAGTTCGAAACTCGCTTCGGCGCAGACGTGGTCCTGGTACTGCGCGGTTTCGTCGGGGCGGCCCTTGATGCCGCTCGCGAAGGCGCTCGCCGCGTTCGATGAGACTTCCGAGCCGAACAGATCGAGCGAGGAGCTGAACCAGAAATTGAGGTAGCGCTGCAGAAGCGGCAGATCCACCGCGCCCTCGCGCCGGATCGCCTGCGGATCGTCGCTGCCCGTCTCCTTCATCACTTCGAGCGTGCGCTTCACCACGCGCCCGAGGCCGGTTTCGCCGACGAACATGTGGTGCGCCTCCTCGGTCAGCATGAAGCGGCAGGTGCGCGCGAGCGGATCGAAGCTCGATTCGGCGAGGCTCTTCAGCTGGAACTTGCCGTCGCGGTCGGTGAAGTAGGTGAAGCACAGGAACGACAGCCAGTCCTCGATCGGCTCGTTGAAGGTGCCGAGGATGCGCGGCTTGTCCACGTCCCCCGAATGGCGCGCGAGCAGCTCCCCGGCTTCCTCGCGGCCGTCGCGGCCGAAGTAGGCGTGCAGGAGATACACCATGGCCCACAGATGCCGGCCTTCCTCGACGTTGATCTGGAAAAGGTTCCTCAGATCGAAGAGGGAAGGGCAGGTGTGGCCGAGCCGGCGCTGCTGCTCGACCGAGGCCGGCTCGGTGTCCCCCTGGGTGACGATCAGGCGCCGGAACTGCGAGCGGAATTCCCCCGGCACCTGCTGCCACACGGGCTCGCCGAAGGAATCGCCGAAGCCGATGGCGCGATCGGCGATGGGGTCGGCGAGAAAGATCCCCCAGCGGTAATCGGGCATCTTCACCGTGCCGTAGTGCGCCCAGCCTTCGGCATCGACGCCGGTCGCGGTGCGCAGGTACACCTCGGCGCCGGCAAAGTCGCTCGGCCCCATCTCGCGCCACCAGTCCATGAACCGCGGCTGCCAGTGCTCGAGCGCGCGCTGCAGCGCGCGGTCGTTGGCGAGGTCGACGTTGTTGGGGATTTTTTCGGCGTAGTTGATCGACATCGTCAGACTCTCTCCCAGTTGAACTTCGCTTTTGCGCCGGTCCCGTACACCTTCAACGCGCCGTGCTCGCCGACCGCGTTCGGCCGGCTGAAGATCCAGTTCTGCCAGGCGGAGAGCCTGCCGAAGATGCGCGTCTCCATGGTTTCTGCTCCGGGAAAGCGCAAGTTTGCCTCGAGGCCCGTGAGAGCGTCAGGAGAGAGGCTCGCGCGCTCCTCGAGCGCGATGCGCACTTCCTCGTCCCAGTCGAGCTCGTCCGGCGTGAAGGTGACGAGCCCGAGCCCTGCTGCCTCCGTCGCGGCGAGCTTTTGGCCGAGGCGCGAGCGCGTCGCTTCGGCCGCGGGGCTCTCTGCGCAGAATCTCGCCTGGATGCGCGCCTCGCCGTTTGCCATGGGGTAGGCGCCGAAATTCATCGGCGAAAGCGCGATCGTCGGCGCGCCGACCGCGCCGTCGGGCAACTGCAGCATATAGCTGCGGTCGGCGGCGAGCGCAAGCTCGAGGAGCGTTCCAGCGAAGCACGATCCCTCATCGATGACGGCGAACAGGGTTCGCGAGGAGACCTCCAGCCGCGCGAGCGCGCGGCGCAGGAGGCCGATGACCTGGCGCACCAGCCAGTGCTCCTCGTTTTCCTTGAGCGACTTGTCCGCCGCGAGGACAAGGTCCGGGTCGCCGCGCGTCTTGAGGACCCAGGTGCCGATCTCCAGGTCGTTGGTCCTCAGCATCAGCACCGCGTCGTCCAGCTCGCGCCCGGTCGCGAGCGGCCACCACGCGCTGCCCGCGGCCTCGATCGCGCGGACATCCGCTGGCGGCCGCTGGCGGGGCGCAAAGACGGTGAGCGTCGCCGTGCGCGCCTTGCGGTCGATGACGACGTCCACGTTCTCATAGTGGTAGCCGGTCGCGTCGATCGTGCGCTTGAGCGGCCCAAGGCGCACGCCCTTGCCGCCCGGCCGATCGCTTTGCGCGACGAGTGCCGCTGCGCGCTCTTTCACCGCGTCCCTGAAGCCCTGCGGCTTGGCGATGTGGTCCACGAGCTTCCACTGCTTTGCGCGATCGGCGCGCACGCCTTCGGCCGTCGTGCAGAAGACGTCGGCCAAATCGCGCCGCACTTTGCGCTTGTCGGTGAGCCGTGTGAGCCCGCCCGTGCCCGGCAGCACGCCGAGCAGCGGCAGCTCGGGCAGGCCCACCGTGGAGGAGCGGTCGTCGATCATCAGGATCTCGTCGCAGGCGAGCGCCAGCTCGTAGCCGCCGCCCGCCGCCGTGCCGTTCACCGCGGCGAGAAATTTGATCCCCTCGTGCCGGCTCGAATCTTCGATGCCGTTGCGGGTCTCGTTGGTGAACTTGCAGAAGTTGACCTTCCACGCGTGGCTGGACTGGCCGAGCATGTAGATGTTGGCGCCCGAGCAGAACATGCGCTCGCGCGCGGAGGTGATCACTACGCATTTCACCTCGGGATGCTCGAAGCGGATGCGGTTGAGCGCGTCGGCAAGCTCGATGTCGACGCCCAAGTCGTAGGAGTTGAGCTTGAGCTTGTAGCCGGGCCTCAAACCCTTGTCCTCGTTCACGTCCATCG
>DASPXL010000141.1:0-4684 GCA_035637375.1 Burkholderiales bacterium | reverse complement strand
ATGAAAGCCGTGGACGGCGTCACCCGGGGCGGTCTTACCGTGTGGTCGGGCGCAGGCCGGGGCGTGTGCTTCTTCGGCGAGTTGATCGCGCTCGGCATGAAGCGCCGCGGCTGCGCTGGGGCGCTGGTCGACGGCGGTATCCGAGATATCGAATGGATCGAGCGGCAGCGCTTTCCTGTTTACGCGCGTTACCGTACGCCGGTGCAGTCGATCGGCCGCTGGAAGGTCACCGCGTGGCAGGTGCCTGTATTTCTGCCCGGTGCGACGTCAAAGCGCGTCAAAGTGCGTCCGGGCGATTTCGTTCTCGCCGACACCGATGGCGTGATCGTCGTTCCCGCCGCGCTCGCAGTGAAGGTGCTCGCCGAGGCCGAGCGCCTGACGAGAAAGGAAGTCCGGATTCGGCGCGAGCTGCAAAAGGGCGCCACGCTCGAAGGCGTGCTCAGAAAGTACGGCCACGTCTGAGCCGTCGTCCTCCTCAACTGCAGCGAAGGCCCGGCCGCGGCAATGCGACCGGACCGTTTCTTCTTGGAATTGTGCCAACAGGCAGTGCACTTCTACTCCCCGATCATTATTCCCGGCGCTGCCAGATAGCCGGGTTTCGGCGACCGTGAAACACCGCGAGGACGACCAGCGCGTCCTCACGGACGCGGAAATACACCGAAAACGGAAAGCGACGCGCGACCGTGCGACGAATATCGCCAAAGACAACTGGGTAGCGCTGTGGGGCGGCCGCGGCTTTCGCGATGGCTTGCTCGATCTCGTGGACAAACTCGTCGCCAAGGCCGAAGCGCCTGTCGTCGTACCAGACGGCTGCGTCCTCAAACTCGCTCTTTGCAACGCGCCGGAAGACGACCCGAAGGGTCATCGCCCCATACGCGACCGGACCGACGCCTTGACCTCATCCCACGGCACCACGTCATCAGGGAATGCATCGTCATCTGCGACTCGTCGATCAAGTTCGGCTCGCTGTGCGTCGGTAAGGGGAAAAGCCTTGGCATCGTTGCAGATGGTCGCCCATATCTCTTCGACGAGGGCAAGTCGTTCATCGATGTCGAGTCGATCTATGCCCAAAGTCTTTACGGAAACACTCATGATCACCTCCGTCCAGATGAGCAATTTAGCACTTGTATGCTCTCGATGCCACGAAGGGTATAGCGTCTGGCGGAACTGTAGGGCGTCCCTGATTATGTCGGACAAAGTTTTTGCGAGTTGCGATTCACTCCTTTCGCTGCTTCATCGCCTCCAGCATCGGCGTGATCAGGTCCATCGGCACGGGAAAGACGATGGTCGAGGCCTTGTCGCCGGCGATGTTGGTGAGGGTCTGCAGGTAGCGCAGCTGCATCGCCTCGGCCTGCTTCGACAGCATCTGCGCCGCCTGCAGCAGCTTCTCGGAGGCCTGCAGCTCGCCCTCGGCGTGGATGACCTTGGCGCGGCGCTCGCGCTCGGCCTCGGCCTGGCGCGCGATCGCGCGCACCATGGTCTCGTTCAGGTCCACGTCCTTGATCTCGACGTTCGACACCTTGATGCCCCAGGTCTCGGTCTGCGCGTCGAGCGTCTTCTGGATGTCGACGTTGAGCTGCTCGCGCTCGGCGAGCAGCGCGTCGAGCTCGTGCTTGCCGAGCACCGCGCGCAGCGTGGTCTGCGAGAGCTGGCTGGTCGCCGCGAGAAAGTCCGCCACCTGGATGATCGCCTTCTGGGGGTCGACCACGCGGAAGTACACCACCGCGTTCACCTTCACCGAAACGTTGTCGCGCGTGATGACGTCCTGCGGCGGCACGTCGAGCACCACCGTGCGCAGGTCCATCTTCACCATCTGCTGGACGACCGGGACGAGGATGAACCATCCCGGCCCCTTCACCGCCCAGAAGCGCCCGAGCTGGAACACCACGCCGCGCTCGTACTCGCGCAGGATCTTGAGCGACCAGACGAGCAGAACGATGAGGACGACCAGCGCACCCGAGACGAAGCTGAACATGATTTATCCTCCGTTGCTGGATTCGGGAACGACGTCGAGAACGAGGCCTTCGATCGAGGCCACGCGCACGCGCTGGCCGCGTTTCAACGGCGCGGCGCTGCGGATGCGCCAGGTCTCGCTGCGGACGCGCGCCCAGCCTTCGCGCTCGCAGTCCTCGAGCATCTCGCCCGGGCTTCCGATCATCTCTTCGCGCCCGCTCACCACCGGCCGCTTGCGGCCCTTTACCAGCATGCCGACGACGAGGAAGAGGAACGCGGCGCTCGCCGCGGCGATGCCCAGAACGAGCGGCAGCGGCACGCCGTAGCCCGGGATGTCCGTATCGATGAGGATCACCGAGCCGATCACGAACGCGATCGCCCCGCCGATCCCGAGCGACCCGAACGCCGGGAAGAACAGCTCGGCGACCATGAAGGCGATTCCCACCAGCATGAGCGCGAGGCCGGCGTAGTTCACCGGAAGCAGGTGAAACGCGTAGAGCGCGATGAGGATGCAGATCGCCCCGACCACGCCCGGAAAGACGAGGCCGGGGTTGGAGAACTCGAACACCAGCGCGTAGATCCCGACCAGGATCAGGATATAGGCGATGCTCGGATCGGTGATGACCGACAGGAACCGCGTGCGCCAGTCGGGCTCGAACGCGGTCGCGACGACCCCGGAGGTCTGCAGCACGCGCTCCTTCTCCGCGACCTGCAGCCTGCGGCCGTCGAGCCGTTTGAGCAGATCCGGCACGTCCTCGGCGACCAGATCGATGACCTTCGATTTCAGCGCCTCTCTCGCGGGCAGGCTCACCGCCTCGCGCACCGCGCGCTCCGCCCAGTCGGCGTTGCGGTCGCGCATCTGCGCGAGGCTGCGAATGTACGCGGCGGCGTCGTTGACCTGCTTGCGCGTCATGGCGTTGGCGGAGTCGGCGGCGTCGTGCTTGGCGGCCTTGCCGGGCTTTTCGTCGGCCTTGTCGTCGCCCCCCTGCCCGCCGCCTCCCGGCGCGCCGATCGCCACCGGCGTCGCCGCGCCCAGATTGGTCGCGGGCGCCATCGCCGCGATATGGCTCGCGTAGAGAATGTAGGTCCCGGCGCTCGCCGCGCGCGCGCCGCCGGGCGCGACGAAGGCCGCCACCGGCACGGGCGACGCGAGGATGTCCTTGATGATGGCGCGCATCGAGGTATCGAGGCCGCCGGGGGTGTCCATCCGCAGCACCACCAGCTGCGCGCCCTGCTTCCCGGCGTGCTCGATGCCGCGGTGAACGTAATCGGCGATGGCCGGCCCGATCGCGCCGTTGATCGTCAACAGGACCACCGGTTCGCCCGCAGCAGCCTGGGCCAGAGCGGACCCTAGCCCCCACAGTAAAAGCAAGCCCTTACGCCAGCGCAAGATTTGTCCCATAGCTCGTTCGGCCGCGCGATGAGCGGCGCTCTAAGTGTAGTCCATACCCCGCCATGCGGCGTCGCTCCATCGCGCGGAGGTAAAGCCGCGCGCGCAGCGCGTCGGCCTTTACCAGAACTTGGCGCGTCGCAGCATGCGTCAGGCCGGAACCCTCTGGACTTCCGCCCGCGATCGCAGTACCTTCGTCGCCAGAAGAATAAGTCAGCCGGATCCATCTATCCTATTTGGCGCGTCCCAAAAAACACGCCGCAAAGCGTATCGGGTTTTACAACGGAGGAATCATGTCGAAAAAATCGTTGGTCTCCTTGGTGTCGGCCGCTTTGCTCAGCTGCGGGCTCCCCGCCTGGGCCCAGAAGAGCTCGTCCGTGGACAAGGGCAAGGAGCTGGTCGACGCCCACTGCAACAGTTGCCACGCGCTCACCGCGCGCACCGGGCCCGGCTATGACGCCAAGGGCTGGCGCACGGTCATGCGCATGATGACCAATCAGGGCGTGGCGCTCGCGAAGAACGAGATTGCGCCGATGACGGCTTACCTGGTCAAGGCCTACCCGGAAAAGGGCAGGCCGGCCGCCGCGGTCGTCAAGGGGCCGCTCAAGGTCTCGATGAAGATCTGGAAGGCGCCCACGCCTGGCTCGCGGCCGCACGATCCGCTGGCGGCGCGGGACGGATCGCTCTGGTACACGGGCCAGATGGCCAACGTGCTCGGCCGCGTCGATCCGAAGACCGGCAAGGTCAGGGAATATCCGCTCAAGACGGCGCACTCGGGGCCGCATGGCCTGATGGAGGACATGGACGGCAACATCTGGTACACGGGAAACACCGGGGCCTTGATCGGCAAGCTCGACCCGAAGACCGGCACGGTCGCCGAGTACCCGATGCCGGACCCGGAGGCGAAGGATCCGCACACCCTGATCTTCGACAAGACCGGCATCCTGTGGTTTACCGTCCAGAACGCCAACCGCATCGGGCGGCTCGACCCGAAAACGGGCGAGATCAAGCTGCTCACGCCGCCGACGCCGAAATCGCGTCCTTACGGCATGGCGCTCGATTCCAAAGGCACGGTGTTCGTGGTGCAGTTCGGAACGAACAGCGTGGCCGCCGTGGACCCGGCGACGCTGCAGATCAAGGAGTACAAGCTGCCTGATCCCGGCGCGCGCCCGCGGCGCATCGCGATCACCAGCGACGATTTCGTCTGGTACACCGACTACGCGCGCGGCTACCTGGGCCGCCTGGATCCCGCGACCGGCAAAGTCACCGAGTGGCAATCGCCGAGCGGGCCGAAGTCAGCGCCCTACGGCATATCGTCGATCCACGACGTCATCTGGTACA
>DASPXL010000140.1:0-5063 GCA_035637375.1 Burkholderiales bacterium | reverse complement strand
GCGGCTGAAATCGAGAAACTCCTCGGTCACCTTGACGCACACGAGGTGCGCGACGCCTTCCGCGCCGTGCGTGGCGCAGCAGCCGTCGCGGAAGAAGCCGGTGAGCGGGGCGTAGCTGCACGCCAGCAGCGGGCCGCCGAGGACGTTCTTTTCCTTGGAGAGGACGGTGCTCATGGGATAAGTGGCTTCTATTTTAGCTGAGACCGTCTCGGTCAGGGCAACAACTCGAGCGACCGCGTAAGGCGCGGAGCCCGCGCTCGCGGCCTAAGCCGCGCGGGCGGCGATAAAGGCCTTCACCGCCCGCGCATCCGCCTCCATCACTTCCACCCGCTGCGGCAGTTTCTCGAGGTTCTCGAATCCTTTCGGCCGCTCGGGCTCCCGTCCGGTCGCCTCGCGCACAACGTCGGCGAATTTCACCGCCTGGGCGGTCTGTAGACACACGAGCGGCACGCCCTTCTCGCGGCGCTCCAACCCCACCTTGACGCCGTCGGCGGTGTGGGTGTCGATCATCACGCCGTACTTCTCCCACATCCCGCGGATACTCGCGACGCGGTCGGCGTGCGTGCTCGAGCCCGAGACGAAACCGGTCCCCGCAACCTGCCTGAAATATGCCGTGCCGGAAAGATCGATCGCTCCCTCGCGGTCGAGCCTATCCCAGAGGTCCTTCAGCGCTTTCGCGTCGCGGCCGACGAGATCGTAAGCGTAGCGCTCGAAGTTCGAGGACTTCGAGATGTCCATGGAAGGGCTGCTCGTCGCAACGACCTCCCCCGCTTTGCGCACGCGGTAACGCCCGGTGCGGAAGAACTCGTCGAGCACGTTGTTCTCGTTGGTGGCGAGGATGAGCCTTTTGATAGGCAATCCCATCTGCCGCGCGACGTGGCCCGCGTAGATGTCGCCGAAGTTGCCGGTCGGCACGGCGAAAGACACCGGCTCCGCGTTCGATTTCGTCACCGCGAAATACGCCTTGAAGTAGTACACGGTCTGCGCGGCGACCCGTGCCCAGTTGATCGAGTTCACCGCGCCGATGCGGTGTCTCGCCTTGAAGGCGAAATCGCCCGAGATCGCCTTGACGATGTCCTGGCAGTCGTCGAACACGCCGCGCACCGCGATGTTGAAGATGTTCGCGTCCTGCAGCGAATACATCTGCGCCGCCTGGAAGGGACTCATGCGCCGATGCGGCGAGAGCATGAAGACCCGCACGTTCTTCTTGCCGCGCAGCGCGTACTCGGCGGAAGGTCCGGTGTCCCCGGAGGTGGCGCCGACGACGTTGAGCCGCTCGCCCCGCTTCTCCAGCACGTACTCGAAGAGGTTGCCTATGAGCTGCAGCGCGATGTCCTTGAAGGCAAGCGACGGCCCGTTGGATAGCCCGAGAAGAAACAAGCCGGGCTCGAGCTTTTTCACCGGGGTAATGTCGTCGCTGCCGAAAATTGCCTTCGTGTAGGTCTTGTCGATCAGCCGCTTCAGGTCGCCCAAGGGGATGTCGTCGGCGAACTTCGATAGAACGGCGAACGCGATCTCGCGGTAGTTCATGCCGCGCATCGCCGCAAGCTCGGCGGGGCCGAGCTTCGGAAAACTCTCCGGCAAAAACAGCCCGCCGTCCGGCGCGAGGCCCTCGAGCATGATCTCGGTGAACGGCTGCGGCTTCGCCCCGCCGCGGGAACTGACGTAAAGCATGGGATTCAGGAATCGGGAATCAGCGGTGCTTCTGAATCCCGATCACTGCAGTTCTTCCAATCGGATGCGCGTCACCTTGCCGCTCACCACCGGCAGCGCCTCGATTTTTTTCATCGCGGCGTTTACGTTCTTCTCGCGCGTCTGGTGGGTGAGCATGATGATGTCCACCTGCTGCTCGCCTTCCGCCGGCTCGCGCTGGATCATGGCGTCGATGGAGATCGACGCGTCGGCGAGGATGCGGGTGATGTCGGCGAGCACGCCCGGCCGGTCGTGCACGCGCATTCTCAGATAGTAGGAGGTGACCACCTCTTCCATCGGCAGGATCTTGATGTCCGACATGCGGTCGGGCCGGAACGCAAGATGCGGCACGCGGTGCTCCGGGTCCGCAGTGTGCAACCGGGTGACGTCGACGAGATCGGCGACCACCGCGCTTCCGGTCGGCTCGGCGCCCGCGCCCGCGCCGTAGTACATCGTCTGGCCGACCGCGTCGCCCTTCACGAGCACCGCGTTCATCACGCCCTCGACGTTGGCGATCAGGCGCCGCGTTGGAATCAGCGTCGGGTGCACGCGCAGCTCGATCCCCTCGGCGGTGCGCTTGGTGATCCCGAGCAGCTTGATACGGTAGCCCAGCTGCTCCGCGTAGCGGATATCCTCCTGGGTCAGCCTCGAGACACCTTCCTTGTAGCACTTGTCGAGCTGCATCGGGACGCCGAAGGAGATCGCCGCCATGATGGTGAGCTTGTGCGCGGCGTCCACGCCCTCGACGTCGAAGGTCGGGTCGATTTCCGCATACCCGCGTTTCTGCGCTTCCTTGAGCACCGCGTCGAACGCCAGGCCCTTCTCGCGCATCTCCGAGAGGATGAAGTTGGAGGTGCCGTTGATGATCCCGGCGATCCACTCGATGCGGTTCGCGGTGAGCCCCTCGCGCAGGGCCTTGATGATGGGGATGCCGCCCGCGACCGCGCCCTCGAAGGCCACCATCGTGTCCTTTTTTTGCGCGGCGGCGAAGATCTCGTTGCCGTGAGTGGCGAGCAGCGCCTTGTTCGCGGTGACCAGGTGCTTGCCGTTCTCGATCGCCGCGAGCACGAGGTCCTTCGCCACCGTGACCCCGCCGATCAGCTCGATGATGATATCGATATCGGGATCGCGCACCACCTCGAAGGCGTCCGCGGTGACGCGCGCCTTTCCGGCGGTGAGCTTTTTCGCTTTTTCGACCTCCTTGTCGGCGACGACGCTGATCTCGATGGCGCGCCCGGCGCGGCGCGAGATCTCCTCCCGGTTGCGCGCGAGCACCGCCCAGGTGCCGCCGCCCACCGTGCCGATGCCGAGCAGTCCCACCTTGATCGGTTTCACTTGAGCTTCTTCATGAAGTGGAACGAGGTCACCGCCATCCCTTCGCGGAAGTAGAACTTGTGCGCCTGCAGGCGCTGCGTGCCGGAGTCGAGGGTCAGGCTGTCGAAGCCCGCTGCGCGCGCCTTTTGCTCCAGATAGCCGAGCAGCGTCCGACCGACGCCGCTCGAGCGGCGAGCCTCGTCGGTGACGAGATCGTCCACGTAGAGCTGTTTCCCGTAAAACGTGTTCTCGTAGATTCGGTAGACCGCCACACCCGCGACGTCTGCGCCATCGGCCGCCACGCACATGCGTGCGCCGCCGGCGAAAACGCGCTTCATTTTCGCTTCATATTCGGGTGGCAGCGCGGTACGCAACTGACGGTGCACGGCTTCGGCCTTCTTGAGCCAGTCGGGCGCCGCAATTACGCCCGATCCATCGGTGACCTCGACGATCCGCATCACAGCAATCCGTCCTTGCGGAACATATCGCGAATCCCGCGGATAGCTTGTCGGGTGCGAGCCTCGTTCTCGATCAACGCGATCCTCACGTGATCGTCGCCGTGATCGCCGAAACCGATTCCGGGCGATACCGCGACCCGGGCGTCTCGGAGCGCTTTTTTTGCGAATTCGAGCGAGCCGAGCTTGGCGTAGGCCTCGGGGATCTTCGCCCAGATGTACATCGAGGCCTTGGGGTTCTCGACCATCCAGCCGATCTCGCGCAGCCCCGTGACCATGACGTCGCGGCGCCGCTGGTACTTCATGCGGTGCTCGGCAACGCAATCCTGCGGGCCTTCGAGGGCGACGATCGATGCGACCTGGATCGGCGTGAAAGTGCCGTAGTCGTGGTAGCTCTTGATCCGCGCGAGCGCGTGGACGAGGTCCTTGTTTCCGACCATGAACCCGATGCGCCAGCCCGCCATGTTGTAGCTCTTCGACATGGTGAAGAACTCCACCGCGATATCGCGCGCGCCGCTCACCTGCATGATCGAGGGCGCCTTCCAGCCGTCGAAAGTGATATCGGCATAGGCGAGGTCGTGCACGACGAAAATATCGTGGGCTTTCGCGAGCGCGATCACGCGCTCGAAGAAATCCAGCTCGACGCATCTCGCCGTCGGGTTCGACGGAAATCCGATCACCAGCATCTTGGGCTTGGGGATGAGCTCGCCGATCGCGCGCTCGAGCTCCTCGAAGAAATCCACCTCCGCGGTCATGCGCACCGAGCGGATGTCGGCGCCGGCGATGATCGCGCCGTAGATGTGGATGGGATAGGAAGGATTGGGCACGAGCACGGTGTCGCCGCGATCCAGGCACGCGAGCATCAGGTGCGCGAGGCCCTCCTTCGAGCCGATGGTGACGATCGCCTCCGAGTCGGGATCGAATTGGACGCCGTAGCGGCGCTCGTACCACGCGCAGATCGCGCGGCGCAGGCGCGGGATGCCCTTCGAAACCGAGTAGCCGTGCGTGTCGGGGCGCTGCGCCGCCTCCACCAGCTTCGCCACGATGTGCCTGGGCGTGGGTCCGTCGGGATTGCCCATGCTCATGTCGATGATGTCTTCGCCGGCGCGGCGCGCCGCCATCTTCAACTCGTTGGTGATGTTGAAGACGTAGGGCGGAAGGCGCTGGATGCGGGCGAACTCTCTCATGATCGCGGGCGGGCTTATCGGCTTGGGTGCAAGCATTTCAAATCGCGCTGCAGCGCAAAAAGTTATAATGCTACCGGACACTTACATCACCGGCAAACTTGAAACTCCACCGCGAAGCCGCCTCCGCGCTGAACGTCTTCACCGGCTACGGCCAGGGTTACGTGAAGGTCAACGACCGGCGCATCGAGAAAAGCGTGGTGGTCCTGCCCGAGCGCATCATCGCGGACTGGCCCGCGACGAGCTTCGAGACGCTCGCGCCCGGGCATCTCGCCGCGCTCGCCGGCCTGGGGCTCGAGATCGTTCTGCTGGGCACCGGAGCGCGGCTGCGCTTTCCCCGCCCCGAGATCATGCGGCCGCTCGTTCAGTCCGGCGTCGGCGTCGAGGTGATGGACGTGGAGGCCGCCTGCCGGACCTA
>DASPXL010000139.1:0-2910 GCA_035637375.1 Burkholderiales bacterium | reverse complement strand
CCGCAGACGCGGCTGATTTTTTTCAGGTGAGGGATACGGGCCCCGGATCGCTGGCTACTGGGTAGAGCGCATGGCCTACGAAAGCCTGATGGTTTTCACCGGGAACGCCAACCCGCTGCTCGCGCATGCGGTGGTGCGGCGGTTGAACATCCCGCTCGGCCACGCCACCGTGGGCAAGTTCTCCGACGGCGAGATCATGGTCGAGCTCCTGGAGAACGTGCGCGGCAAGGACTGCTTCGTGCTGCAGTCCACCTGCGCGCCGGTGAACGACAGCCTGATGGAAGTGCTGCTGATCGTCGATGCGCTGAAGCGCGCCTCGGCCGCCCGGGTGACGGCGGCGATTCCGTATATGGGCTACGCGCGCCAGGACCGGCGCCCGCGCTCGGCGCGCGTGGCGATCAGCGCGAAAGTGGCGGCGAACATGCTGCAAGCGTCAGGCGTCGATCGCGTGCTGACGATGGATCTGCACGCCGACCAGATCCAGGGTTTTTTCGACGTGCCGGTGGACAATATCTACGCCACGCCGGTGCTGCTCGGGGACGTGTGGAAGCACCAGTACGAGAACCTGCTGGTGGTGTCACCCGACGTCGGCGGCGTGGTGCGGGCGCGGGCGATGGCGAAGCGCCTGGAATCGGACCTCGCGATCATCGACAAGCGCCGGCCGCAGCCGAACGTGTCGGAAGTGATGAACGTGATCGGCGACGTGAAAGGGCGCACCTGTGTCATCATGGACGACATCGTCGACACCGCCAACACGCTGTGCAAGGCGGCGCAGGCGCTGAAGGAAGAAGGCGCGGCCCGGGTGGTCGCGTACTGCACGCACCCGGTGCTTTCGGGCGGCGCGGTGGAGCGGATCGCCGAGTCGGAAATGGACGAGCTGGTGGTGACCGACTCGATCCCGCTCTCCAAGGCCGCCCAGGCGTGCAAGAAGATCCGCGCGCTGTCGGTCGCGGGGCTGCTCGCGGAGACGATTCTTCGCATCAGCAACGAGGACTCGGTGAGCTCGCTGTTCATGGAATAGGTTTAACGATACGAGGGGAGACTTCCCCTCGTGCTCCCCCGAATCGGGGCTGTCACAAGTGACAGCCCCTGCTCGAGGGGTTTTTCGACGGCGTGATCTGGTCGCGGATCGCGCCTTGACTCAAGGAGAGCAACATGGCAATCGAAGTCGTCGCGCAAACGCGCAAGCTGCAGGGAACGGGTGCGAGCCGCCGCCTGCGCCGCAGCGGAAAGGTCCCCGGGATTCTCTACGGGGGCAAGAAGCCCGCGGTCACCATCGAGCTCGATCACAACCCGCTGTACCACCAGCTGCGCAACGAAAGGTTCCACGCGTCGGTCCTGACGCTCGCCCTGGACGGCGCAAGGGAGCAGGTGCTGCTGCGCGCGGTGAACATGCATCCGTTCAAGACGGAGGTGCAGCACATCGATTTTCAGCGGGTGTCGGCGGACGAGAAGATCCACGTGAAAGTGCCCTTGCATTTCGTCAACGCCGAGAAGTCCCCCGCGATCAAGGAGCAGGGCGGGCTCATCACCCACGTCCTCAACGAGATGGACATCCGCTGCCTGCCCGCGGACCTGCCCGAATTCATCCAGGTCGACCTGTCGCAGCTCGCGGTCGGACATTCGATCCACGTGCGCGACCTCCCGCTGCCCCAGGGCGTGGAGCCCGCACTGAGGGGCAACGAGAATCCGACCGTCGCTTCGGCGCAGATCCCGAAGGCGGCGATCGCCGAGGAAGAGGAAGCCGCCGCTGCCGCCGCCGCCGCGGGGGTCGAGGGAGCGCTCGCACCCGCTGCGGAGGCGGTCCCTGCCGCCGCCGACGTGCCGACCGTCAAGCAAAAAGCGCCGGAACCCGCGGCTCCCGCCGCGGAGGACAAGGGCGGCAAAGGCGGCAAGGGCGGCAAGGGCGAGAAAGGCGACAGAGGCGACAAGAAATAGGGCCCGTACTCTCCCCGGAGAAGGGCGCGGCGCGGTCCGCGCCCTTTTTCTTCATATATGACGACCATCAAGCTCATCGCCGGCCTCGGCAACCCGGGAAAGAAGCACGAGAAGGACCGGCACAACGTCGGCTTCTGGTTCGTTTCGCGCCTTGCAGCGGGGCAGCGCACCGAGTTGAAATCGGTCGCGAAGTATCACGGCCTCCTCGGCAAGCTCGCTCCGGCCTCAGACTTGTGGCTGCTGCTGCCGCAGACCTACATGAACCTCTCAGGCAAATCGGTCGGGGCGCTCGCGCGCTTTTACAAGATCCAAGCACAGGAAATCCTGGTCGTGCACGATGAGATCGATTTTCCGCCGGGCGTGGCGAAGCTCAAGCTAGGCGGCGGTGTCGCCGGCCACAACGGCCTGAAGGACATCGCCGCGCAGCTCGGCACCCACGGCTTCTGGCGCCTGCGGATCGGGATCGGCCATCCTGGAGACAAGAACCTCGTTGTCGATTACGTGCTCAAACCGCCGCCGGCATCCGAGCGGGACCTGATCGAAGCGGCGCTCGCGCGCTGTCTTGAAATTTCCGGGCTGCTGCTCGACGGCGATATGGAAGCGGCGATGCTCAGGCTGCATACGAAATCCTGATGTCGTTGAAATGCGGCATTGTCGGGCTGCCTAATGTAGGGAAGTCGACCTTATTCAACGCTCTCACCAAGGCGGGCGTCGCGGCGGAGAACTATCCGTTCTGCACCATCGACCCCAATATCGGCATCGTCGAAGTCCCCGACGCGCGCCTCGCGCAGGTGGCGGCGATCGCCGCGCCGCAGAAAGTCGTGGCGGCGGCGGTCGAGTTCGTGGACATCGCGGGACTGGTGGCGGGAGCGTCGAAAGGCGAGGGGCTGGGGAACCAGTTCCTCGCCAATATCCGCGAATGCGACGCGATCGCGCACGTGGTGCGATGCTTCGACGATCCGAACGTCGTTC
>DASPXL010000138.1:0-5053 GCA_035637375.1 Burkholderiales bacterium | reverse complement strand
TTGCACGAGCTGGCCACGCAATTCCGGCAGATCCGCGGTCAGCCCCGCCTTCTTGAAGCGTGCCGCGATGCGCGAGCCTAGCTTGGGCACAGCTCGGTTTTCTTCCTTTGCCGCGTTGCGCAGGATATGGCGAACCTCGTCTTCCATGCTGCGCCGGTGACGCTCGGCGCGGCGTTTCAGACGCGCTTTCACGTCATCTTCCAGATCGCGAACGACGAACTGAGCCATGGGGTACCTCGTATACAGCAGAAGAGATATCATGATATCAAGTGGTAGCGCGGGCGGCAAGCCCGGAATTCTCTCTCGATCGGCCTTGTCGATCTCTTGACCCATTGTGAACTATAGATTACGCTGCTTGCGATACTACATAGCCAATGACGCAGCATGGGGACATTGAACGTGCGAAAGGTTATTTCTAGGATTGCAAAGCGCGCTCCGCGCAAAGGAAGCCGCGTGGCCGCTCCTAGTCTTCCCTATGAGGACTGGCTGATCGAGCAGCTCAAGGACCCTGGCGAAGCCGCGGCTTACCTCGAGACCGTCATCGAAGAAGGAGACCAAGCGTCGATCATGCTCGCGTTACGGCAGGTCGCCCGAGCGCAAGGCGGCGTTGCCGAGATCGCGCGCAGGGCGAACTTGACGCGCGAGGCGACTTACAAGATGCTCTCGAAGTCCGGTAATCCAGAATTGAGAAGCTTGACCGCCGTGCTGGAGGCAACCGGCTTACGGATCGCGGTGAAGCCGATCGAAAAACAAGCTGCGTGACGAGGTCACGCAGCACGCTTCGGCTTGGGACTTTTTGGGACAGTTGGTAGTCAATGGCAATGGAAGATGCGTCAAGGTTGAGGTGAAAACTGTGGTTAGCCCGCGTAGTCGTGCAAAATCTTACCTCCAGGGACCTACACGGTGAGGTCAAGAGGGTCCCCGCTCCCAGTTTCTTTCTGACACAATCCCTGCCTCTAGCCCGGGTGGTGAAACTGGTAGACACAAGGGACTTAAAATCCCTCGCCGGGTAATTCCGGCATGCAGGTTCGACCCCTGCCCCGGGCACCAATTTGAAGGACTTACGCCACCTTCTTCCGGGTTTTCGACTACGAATGAAGGCGCGCGGTGGGCATTTTTGCGGCCTGCTGATCGCCCGCTCGACCCACTCCGGGTACAGATGGGCGTAACGGTTTGAGGCGATGACGGACTTGTGATGCAGCGCCGCCTGCACGTCCGAGAGCGTTCCGCCCGAGAAGATGATCTGAAAAGCGAGGGAGTGTCTTAGGTCATGCGGCCGGAGATCGGGCTTGCCAGCAGCCTTGCGCGCGGCCCTGTGGGCCTTGTAGTATTTGTTGAAGGAGAGCGCATCGACAGCTCCTCGGGAAGTAGCAAGGGCATGCGATATGTGGGGCTGGGTTGCCGCCGCGGGCGTCGCGACGTTGTTCAGCATCTCCGGACCGTTGCGATCTGAACGATCTCGCCGACGCCGGTGATTTCCAAGGCATCACGCTCGCGATCAATGGCGGCCTGAACGGACAGCCGGATCCGGGTCGCGCACTTCGGGCGTGCGCAGGAGACACTCGCATGAGGCATTCGCAGCAGGGAATCTTCGGACTGGAGGGCGTGCAGCTCTATGCGGTGGCGGGGCTCGCGGCGGCACTGCTCGTCGCCGGCATTGCGATCAAGTATCTGGACAGCAAGGTCGATGCGGCGAACGAGCGCGCCGCTCAAGCGGAGGGCGCACGCGCGAAGGAGGAGCAGAGCCGCAAGGGATTCCAGACCGTGGCGGAGGCGTGCAGCGAGTCCGTGATCAAATTGCAGGCGGCTGCCAAGGAGCGCGACGCACTGTACGCCAAGGGCCTCGCCGGCTCGCGAGCGAAGACTACTGCTGCCGAGGCGCAGATAGCCGCGCTGCTGTCCGAGCGACGCCCCGGGGGGATGTCGGAGTGCGACGCAATGAAAAAGGAGCTCGACGATGAGATTGACAGGCGCGCTACTCGCCCTTAGCTGCCTCGCGCTCGCGGGCTGCCAGACACGCCCGGATCCACCGTCGGCGGTCGAGGTCAAAGTCGCCGTGCCGGTGCCGTGCGCGGTGCCGGAGCCTCAGTGCTCTGCGCCGGCGTATAACGCCGCGAAAAAAGAGCAGCCCGCTGATCAGAAGGCGAAGCTGCTGCGCGCCGAGGCGATCGGCCAAGAGGATTGTCTGCGGCGCTACCGCGAAGCGCTGGCGGCTTGTCGGTGAGCTCTCCTACCGGTAGAGATTCTCCTGAACGGGCCGCTTAATGGCGATGCCGTTGCTGTCCAATCTCCAGCAACGCGCGCGCGATCTCAAGACCGAGACCATTGCACTCTATCTCGCGGCGCGTCACCCCGACACGCCGTGGTACGCGAAGCTCCTGGTGGCCACAATCGCGGCTTATGCGCTGAGCCCGATCGACCTCATCCCGGATTTCATTCCGGTCCTGGGTTATCTGGACGACATCATCTTGATCCCGCTCGGCATCGCCCTCGCGGTGAGGATGATTCCGCATCCGATTCTCGAGGAGTGCCGGGCACGCGCGCAGGACATCACCGCGCGCGGCTGGCCCGTGAGCCGTATCGCAGGGGCGGTGATCGTCGTCCTCTGGATCGCTCTGGGAGCGCTGTGCGCCACGTGGATTTATACCGCTTGGATCGCCTCTTGAAACGGCGGGATCGCGTTCAGGCGCGGTAGAATGTTTTCCAGGGAACGCGAACGTGATCGTCTTTGAGCTGATCTGCCCGGACCGCCACCGCTTCGAGGGGTGGTTCGCATCGTCCGACGACTTCGAGAGCCAGAAGTCGCGCGGCCTGCTCTCGTGTCCGGTTTGCAGCGGTTCGAGCATCGAGAAGCTGCTCACCGCGAAAATCGGCAAGCCCGAGGCCGAGCCGGCAGGCGAGAAAGCTCAGCCGGCTCCCGCGCAAGCCGCGCTTGCGCGCAACCTCAACGAGCTGATCGATTACGTCCTGCTGAATACCGAGAACGTGGGCGAGGACTTCCCGGCCGAGGCGCGGCGCATACACCACAAGGAAGCCGCGCAGCGCAATATCCGCGGGCTCGCGACGGGCGAGGAGACGCGCGAGCTTCTCGAAGAGGGCATCGCGGTGATGCCTTGGCCGGTCCCGCGCCGCAGGGACTGGCACTGACCTCACCTCCGGCCCTTCTCCACCGCGGAGGGGGAGCCTGCCGACCTAGACGAGGTGTCGCTGCTTGCGCAGCTCCGGCATGCAGTGCAGTATCCACTGCGCGGTGATCTTTTCCTGCAGCGAGTTCTGCCTGAGGCGCTCAGAGAGCGCGCCGAAGTCGACCCAGTCGAGGTCCTGGTCCTGGTTGAAGCAGGAAAACACGTAACCCGTCCTGCCCGTGTGCGGGTCGTGGTGCGGCTGCAGACACTGGGCGCAGATCTCCTTCAGCATGCACTGCATCGGCGAATTGATCGAGCCGATCGCGGCGTGGCCCGGCTTCAGGTGGGCTTTGAGCACGTCGTGGCGCGCGCGCGCGACCGCCGCCATCATGCGGTCCGAGCCTATGGCGATGAGCCGGTCGGCGTCCTCCATGCGGATCGAAACGGGCCCGAGCCTGCCTTGCGCGTAGGCGTCCATCGCCTGCACGATGTTCCCGACGAAGCGCCGGTCCTGGGGGCGCTGCGGCGCGAAGCCCGGTTTTTCGTCGCAGCACCAAACGACGACGTCGGCGGCATTCTCGATCTCGGCGGTCTTGTACCGGTCGATCACCTTCTTGTAGCCCGCGAAGTACAGCACCCGGGAGCTCTTTGCGCGGAACGCCTCGCCGATTGAGAAGAGCACCGCGTTGCCGAGGCCGCCGCCGGCGAGGATCACGGTTTCGTTAGGCGCGATGTGCGTCGGAGAGCCGGTGGGGCCCATCAGGATCACCGGCTCGCCGGCCTTCAGCATGGCGCACAGGTCTGAGGATCCGCCCATCTCGAGCACAACCGTCGAGACGAGGCCCCGGTCCCGGTCTACCCAAGCGCCGGTCATGGCGAGTCCCTCCATCTGCAGGCGCGTCGCCGACGCAGCGTTTTTCACCGTGGGGGAGAGCGTCTCGAAATTCTGCAGCCGGTAGAACTGGCCGGGGCGGAACTTGCGTGCCGCGAGCGGCGCGCGCACGACAACCTCGACGATGGTCGGGGTCAGACGCTCGACTTTGTGCACCGTGGCGAGCAGCTCCTTGGCGAGCGCTGCGAAGAAAGGCCCGGTCTCCGCCTCGTTTGCCGGAGGTCGCCGGGCGAGCACGCGCGACACGACGGGATAACCCTGGCGCGCCGAGCCGAGCGCTTTGACGACGTTGCCGAAATAGGAAGGATGCTGGTCGCCGAAGAAGCTGAGGAAGCGCCCGTCGGGGAAACGCGCGAGCAGCACCTCCGGGCGCTCGGGCTTCGAGATCGCATGCTGCGGCTTGAGCGGCTGTCCGTCCTCGCCGCAGGCCTGGAAGTACTTGCCGTCGAGCGCGAAATGCGCGGGGTGCTCGCGCGCGAGCACCGTGTTCGGCTGGGTGCCGGCGGCGACGAAAACCGTGTGAGCAGGCAGCCAGTGCTCGGCCGATTCGAGGCCGCTCGGCCGGCTGAAGCGGATGCCGCGCACGGCGCCGTAGTTGTCCACGTCCGCCGCGACGGGCGTAAGGCCCTCGGCGAAGATGATGCCTTCCTCGAGCGCCTTTTCCACTTCCTCGTGATTGAGCGTATAGGAGGGGCTGTCGATGAGGCGGCGCCGGTAGGCGATGGTCACTCCGCCCCAGTGCCGAAGCAGCTCGACGATCCGCGGGTCCCGGCCCTCGCGCGAAGCCAGGGCCCTTTCCTCGCGGACGGCGCGCGCGTGCGCGAGGAACTCCTCGGCGATCTCGCGCTCCTGATCGTCCCATTTCCCGCGCACCGCATCCTCGCCGGCCTCGGCTGCGAGCGCCTCGTAGTGCGACAGGAATTTCTCGACCTGCACGAGGTAGTAAGCGAGCGACTCGGTCGCGGTGTCGATCGCCGTCAAGCCGCCGCCGACCACCACCACCGGCAGGCGCAGCTGCATATTGGCGATCGAGTCG
>DASPXL010000137.1:0-5137 GCA_035637375.1 Burkholderiales bacterium | reverse complement strand
CCGCAGAAGGCGGGAATCCCGATCTCCGACATCATCACCGGGATGTACGCGGCGGTCGCCGTGTGCGCCGCGCTCGCGCACCGCGCCGAAACCGGCCGCGGCCAGCACCTCGATCTCGCGTTGCTCGATTCGACCGTGGCCATACTCGCCAATCAGGGCGCGAACTATCTCGCGACCGGCGCAGCCCCCGGGCGCCTGGGCAACGCGCATCCGAACATCGTGCCCTACCAGACTTTCAAGACCGCCGACGGCGACATGATCGTCGCCTGCGGCAACGACGGCCAGTTCCGCAAGCTCTGCGAGGTCGCAAACTGCGCGCATCTCGCGGACGACCCGCGCTTCGCCACCAACGGCAAGCGCGTCGAGAACCGCGACGAGCTGACGGAGATGCTCGCCGCGATCGTCGCGAAGCGCCCCACGCGCCACTGGGTCGAGGCGCTCGAGGCGGCGGGCGTGCCGAACGGCCCGATCAACGCGATCGACCAGGTTTTCCGGGAGCCGCAGGCGATCGCGCGCGGACTGAAAATCGAGCTGCCGCACCCGACCGCGGGCAAGGTGTCTCTCGTGCGCAGCCCGATGCGGTTTTCCGGGACGCGGGCCGAGCACGAGCTTCCGCCGCCGACGCTCGGCCAGCACACCGACGAGATCCTGCGCGGGGTGCTCGAGCTCGGCGACGCCGAGATAGCAAAGCTTCGCGCGGATGGCGTAATCTGAGCGCGCCTCGAGGGAGAGGAGCCGTGGCCGCACCGGGCAAGAGACGTTCCGCAACCATCACTGCCGTCGTCATGGTCGCGGGCTCGCTCGCGTGGGTCGCCGGGATCTCCATGACGGGTCTGGAAGGCGCGCGCGGCTTCCTCGGCCTGGGGCCGCTGATCGCAGACGCGAACCTGATCCTCGAGATCTTCCTCGTCGCCGGCCTGAGCTACGGGTTCCTGCTCGCGCGGCGCGGCAACATCGAGGCGCACCAGGTGAACCAGACGACCTGGGTGATACTCAATATCGGGCTCATCGCGCTCGTCATGGCGGGCTCCATGCAGGACGTGAACGTGTCGGGCACTCGCGATCTCGCGAGCTGGCGCGCCGGCGTGACCTGGCTGCACGCGGCGGTCGGAACGCTGACCGCGCTCGCCGGCCTGTGGATCGTGCTGCAGATGAACGACGTCCTGCCGCGCAGCCTGCACCTCGCCTGGTGGAAAAACCTGATGCGCGCGACGCTCGCGGGATACTGGGCCACCGCGCTTCTCGGTTTCACCACCTACTACTTCTGGTACGTCGCGTAAGGCCCTACACCCGCTTTTCCAGCCAGTCGCGCACCCGCGCCTGCTGCGCCGCGTTCATGTGCAGCCCGCATTTCGTGCGCCGCCACAGGGCGTCCTCGGCCTCGCGCACCCACTCGTTCTTCACAAGGTATTCGAGCTCGCGCTCGTAGAGGCCGCCGCCGAAATTGCGGCCGAGCGCGCGCTCCTCGCGCGCGTCCCCGACGATCTCCGCGGCGAGCGCGCCGTGCCGGCGGAGCAGCCGCGCGACCCAGAGCTTGGGCAGGCGCGGAAAGCGCCTGCGGTACTCGAGGAGCAGCCCCCGGAAGCTCCTCCCGCCCAGATCCCCGCCGGGGAGCGGTTCCCTGTGCGTCCAGGCGGGCTTCGCGGGGAAACGCGCCGAGAGCTTTTCCATCGCGTGCTCGGCGAGCCTGCGGTAAGTCGTGATTTTCCCGCCGAACACCGAGAGCACCGGCGCTGCGCCCGCCTGCGCTCCCGTGTCGAGCATCAGATGGTAGTCGCGCGTCACCGCGCTCGGGTTTTCGCTGCCGTCGTCGTAGAGCGGGCGCACGCCCGAGTAGCTCCACACCACCATGCCGGGAGTGATGGGCTTCGCGGCGTAGCGGCTCGCCGCCTCGCAGAGGTAGCCGATCTCCTTGCGCGAGATCCGCGCCTGGTACTCGTCGCGCTGGACCGGGACTTCGGTGGTGCCGACGAGCGTGAACTGCCGCTCGTAGGGAATGAGGAAGATCACGCGCCGGTCCGGGTTCTGCAGGATGAAGGCGTGGTGCTCCTCGTGGATGCGCGGCACCACGATGTGGCTGCCCTTCACCAGGCGCACCGACGCGGAAAGCCTGATCCTGAGCGCCTCGTCGAGCACCTGCCTCACCCAGGGGCCGGCGGCGTTCACGATCGCGCCCGCGCGCACCTCGCGCCTTCCGCCGGGCTTGCCCTCCAGCGTTGCGATCCAGTGGTCGTTTTCGCGCCGCGCCGAAGCGAGCCGGGTGCGCGTGAGGATGGTCGCGCCGTGCGCCGCCGCCGAGCGCGCGTTGAGCGCCACCAGGCGAGCATCGTCCACCCAGCAGTCGTAATAGGAGAAGCCGCGCTCGAACTCGGGCTTCAGGCCCGCCCCGTAGCCGTGCAGGGCGAGCCGCACGCTCTTCGATCCCGGCAGCGAGCTCCTCGTGCCGAAGCCGAGCAGGCGGTGCCCGAGATGATCGTAGAGGAACAGCCCGGCGCGGATCATCCACGCCGGCCGCAGGTGCGACTCGTGGGGGAGCACGAACTCCATCGGCCAGACGATGTGCGGCGCGATCCGGAGCAGCGTCTCGCGCTCGGCGAGCGCCTCGGCGACGAGCCGGAATTCGAAGTACTCGAGATACCGCAGGCCGCCGTGGATAAGCTTGGTCGAGGCCGACGAAGTCCCCGAGGCGAGATCGTCCTGCTCGGCGAGCAGCACCTTCAGGCCGCGCCCCGCGGCGTCGCGCGCGATGCCCGCGCCGTTGATGCCGCCGCCGACGATCAGCAGGTCGTAAGGCCCGGTGGAGTCCACGTCAGCGCGGATTCTACGCGAGTCGGAAGGCCGCCGTGACCCCGGAACCGCTCCCGGGCCGCGCACTTGCCTCAAAATACGCGCTGTGCAGCGCGCCGTCCTCATTCCCCTCATCGTCGCCTGCGCCCTGTTCATGGAGAACATGGACTCGACGGTGATCGCGACTTCGCTCCCGGCCATCGCGCTCGACATCGGCGAGAGCCCGCTCGCGCTCAAGCTCGCGCTGACTTCCTATCTCGTCGGCCTGGCGGTCTTCATCCCGATCAGCGGCTGGGTGGCCGACCGTATCGGCTCGCGCACCGTGTTCGCGAGCGCCATCGTCGTGTTCGTCATCGGGTCGCTGTCGTGCGCCGCGTCGAGCACGCTCGCGGCGTTCGTCGCCGCGCGCTTCCTGCAGGGGATCGGCGGGGCGATGATGGTGCCGGTGGGGCGCCTCGTCCTGCTGCGCGCCGTGCCCAAGGACGAGCTCCTCGCCGCGCTCAACTACCTCACCATTCCCGCGTTGCTGGGGCCCGTGACCGGGCCGGCGCTGGGCGGCGCGATCACGCTCTACTTTCACTGGCGCTGGATCTTCCTGATCAACCTGCCGATCGGCGTGCTGGGGCTCTACCTCGTGCTGCGCCATATCCCGAACGTGAAGGAGCCCGAAATGCCGGCGCTCGACCTCGCCGGCTTCGCGCTCACGGGGGTCGGGCTGTCGGTGCTGATGCTGGGACTGTCCTCCCTCGGCGGCCATCTCCTGCCCGGAAAAATCACCGCGGCCTGCATCGTCCTGGGCGCGCTCGCGCTGACTGCCTATCCCTGGCACGCGCGGCGCACGGCGCACCCGGTGATCGACCTATCGCTCCTGAAGCTGCCGACCTTCCACACGGGCGTCCTCGCCGGGAGCCTGTTCCGCATCGGCGTCGGCGCGACGCCGTTCCTGCTGCCGCTCCTGCTGCAGGTCGGCTTCGGGATGAATCCGCTGCAATCGGGACTGCTCACCTGCGCGACCGCCGTCGGCGCGATGTTCATGAAGACGCTGACCACGATCATCCTCAGGCGATTCGGATTCCGCAAGGTGCTCACGGTCAACGCCCTCGTCGCCTCCGCCGCCGTGGGCGCATACGGCCTGTTCACCGCGGCGACGCCGCACCTCGTGATCTTCCTGGTGCTGCTCGCCTCCGGCTGCCTGCGCTCGCTGCAGTTCACTTCGCTGCAGGCGATCTCGTTCGCCGAGGTGACGCGAGAGACCATGAGCCAGGCGTCCAGCATCGCCAGCATGGCGCAGCGCCTTGCGCAGAGTCTGGGCGTGGCGATCGGCGCCTACGCGCTGCAGGTCGCCGGCCTCGCGCAGGGGCACGCCGACGTCGTGGTCGCCGATTTTCCGCCGGCGTTCATCGCGATCGCGCTGCTTTCCGCGGTGTCGCTCTTCTTCCACGCCGCGCTCCCCGCCGATGCGGGCGCGGAAGTGTCGGGACACGGCAGGGGCAAGTAGCGCCCGCGCGGCCTTTTGGATGCGATAATCCGGGTCGGAACCCAACCCCCCCGGCCGTCGCTCTTTCCCGCCGCAATGCACCCTCTCGGAATCCACTACTACCCGCTCACGCTGCCGTTTTTGCTCGCATGGCTGGGGGTTCTGACGGCCCTGTCGTTCCTCGTCGTACTCCGGGTGCTGCAATTCGCCTACGCCCAGCTCGGCATCGCGCCGAGGTACTTTTTCACCTGGCTCTTCGCCTCGCTCGCCGGGAGCTACATCAACCTGCCGATCATGCGGTTCTCCCCGGAGCAGATGACCCGGCTCCAGGAGATCCCGTTCTACGGCGTTCCCTACGTGATCCCGACCGTGGAAACCTGGCCGGGAACCATCCTGGCGGTCAACGTCGGCGGAGCGATCATTCCGATTCTCCTGTCGCTGATCCTGATCGTGAAGAACGGTCTGTATCGGATGGCGGCCTGGGGTATCGCGATCGTCTCCCTCGCCTGCTATGTGCTCGCCGAGCCGGTCCAGGGCCTGGGCATCGCGATCCCGGTTTTCTACCCGCCGGTCATCGCCGCGATCGTCGCGTTGCTCCTGTCG
The DNA here is from genome assembly GCA_035637375.1 of Burkholderiales bacterium. Taxonomy (GTDB): domain Bacteria; phylum Pseudomonadota; class Gammaproteobacteria; order Burkholderiales; family SG8-39; genus VBDM01. Next base: position 270 of record DASPXL010000137.1, on the reverse strand, counting down.
CGCCAGTACGCCGCGCCGCTCGCCTACGCGTGCGGAAGCCTGGGCACCCTGATCGGAGCGGACCTGATGAACCTCGGCAACATACGGGGCCTCGGCGCGCCGGTCATGTCGATCGGCGGCGCGGGAACCTTCGACGGGATATTCGTCACCGGGCTGATCGCGGTCCTCCTCGCCGGCATCGTGAGCCGGCGCAAGCGCGTTCGATCCGATTAGCCGGCGGCTCCCTCGATGAACGCCCCGGGCAATTTCAAGGAACGCCTGCGCGCGCTC
>DASPXL010000136.1:0-7855 GCA_035637375.1 Burkholderiales bacterium | reverse complement strand
CCTCGACCACGCCGCCGGATCTCGTCGATTCGATCCCGCGCAGGATGATGCCGAGGGCGAGCCGCTGGCCGGCGTCCCAGCGGTTGAAGGCGTCCGTATCGTGCGCCATCAAGTGGATGAGCTCGACCTCGGTGTAGTCGTACTTGACGATCACCGGCGCGGAGAAATCGCGCAGCAAAGACGGCACGGGTGCCTGATCGAAACTGAGCCCGATATTTTCGAAGACGAAGCGTTGTTCCGGCTCCCGAACCGACAGCACGCGCGTGCCCTCGCGGAGCATGTCGCGGCCGTCGGGCCCCACCAGTCCCACGGCGAACGGAATGTGAAAGGGCAGCTTAGCCTCCTGTCCCGGCGTCGGCGGGCAGGACTGCTTCACCGTGAGCGCGTAGCGCTTTGCGCTCGCGTCGTACTCGCCCTTCACCCCGAGCACGGGCGTTCCCGCCTGGTCGTACCAGCGCATGAACTGCGACAGCTCGGCGCGCGCGGCGTCCGCCATCGCCCCGACGAAATCGTCGCAGGTGACGGCCTGCCCGTCGTGGCGCGCGAAATAGAGCTCCATGCCCTTGCGAAAGTTTTCCGCGCCGATCAGCGTGCGGATCATGCGCACCACCTCGGCGCCCTTTTCGTAGACGGTCGTGGTGTAGAAGTTGCTGATCTCCAGGTAGGAGCCGGGCCGCACCGGATGCGCCATCGGCCCGGCGTCCTCGGCGAACTGCGCGGTGCGCAGGTGCCGTACTTCGCGGATGCGCTCCACCGCACGCGAGTACAGGTCCGCGCCGAATTCCTGCTCGCGGAACACGGTGAGCCCCTCCTTGAGGGAAAGCTGGAACCAGTCGCGGCAGGTGACCCGGTTTCCCGTCCAATTGTGGAAATACTCGTGCGCGACGACCCGGTCGACGGCGAGGAAATCGGCGTCGGTCGCGGTATCGGGCCGCGCGAGCACGTATCGGGTGTTGAAGAGGTTGAGGCCCTTGTTCTCCATCGCCCCGGCGTTGAAGTCGCCCACGGCGACGATCGAGTAGTGGCCGAGATCCACTTCCAGGCCGAAGGTCTCCTCGTCCCACTTCATGGCGCGCTTCAAGGCCTGCATGGCGAAGCCGCACTGGTCGAGCTTGCCGGGATCGACGTAGATCGCAAGCTGCACGCGGCGTCCCGAGCGCGTGACGAAGCTGTCCTCCAGCTTTTCCAGCTTCGCCGCCACCATCGCGAAGAGATAGCAAGGCTTGGGGAAGGGATCGTGCCACCTCAGCCAGCGGCGGCCGTCCGCCTCGGTTCCGCTCGCGACCGGGTTGCCGTTCGAGAGCAGCACCGGATATTTCTCGCGGTCGGCGTGTATCGTCACCGTGTACTTCGCCATCACGTCGGGCCGGTCGAGGAAATACGTGATGCGCCGGAAGCCTTGCGCCTCGCACTGGGTGAAGAACCCGCTCTCCGCGGCGTACAGTCCCATGAGCTTGGTGTTCCGGCGCGGCCGGATGCGGCACAGGATCTCGAGCGTGCAGCGCTCGGGGACCTGCGCGATCGTCAAGTGCTCCTCGTCGAGCGCGTACTCGCTCGAAGAAAGCGCGCGGCCGTCCAGCGCCACCGACTCGAGCTCAAGCTCCTCACCGTCCAGAACGAGCGGTGAGGGAGGCGCTCCGGGGCGGCGCGAGACGGCAAGCCGCGAGCGCACGAGCGCGTGGTCTTCGAAGATCTCGACCTGGAGCTCGACGGTCTCGATCCGGAACGCGGGCGGCGCGTAGTCCTTGAGACGGGTTGCAGCGGGAGCGGGGTCGCGCATCGGCGGCGAGGATTACCGCATCACGCGGTTTCTTCCGGCGCGCTTGGCGCGATAAAGGGCCTCGTCCGCGGCGCGGATAACGAGCGCCGGCCTGATGAGGGTGCCGTCGCGCTCGGCCGCGCCGATGCTGACCGTCACCGACAGCGTCTTGTCCGGGAAGCGGTTATCGCGGAGGCGCGTTCCGGTTTTCCCGTCCCGCGGCCGGTTCCCGCCGCGCACCGCCATTTCGTAATGCTCGATCTCTCCGCGGAGCCGCTCGAGGTAGGGGAGCGACTGGTCGAGCGTGCGCTCGGCGAACAGGACGCAGAACTCCTCGCCTCCGTAGCGGTACGACACGCCTCCGCCCCCGATCTCATCGAGGCGGGCCGCTACCAGCTTCAGCACCTGGTCGCCGATGTGGTGGCCGTGGGTGTCGTTGAACTGCTTGAAGTGGTCCACGTCGACCATCGCGATGGTGTACGTGGGCCCGAGCCCCGAGAGGCGCTCCTCGAGCGCGCGGCGGCTGGGCAGGTTCGTCAGCTCGTCGCGGAACGCGAGCCGGTGCGATTCCTGCAGCACGGCCGCGAGCAGGATGACGCCGGCGGCCGACATGAACATGCCGAACGCTCCCGGCAGCCTCTCCCATTCGCAGCCGATGAAGAACGCGACCAGCGCCGCGGCCACGCCGATGTCGAGCGGCCGCGGTTCCTTGCGCAGTTCCTTGGACCCGCGCCGCGGCCATGCCCTCACCAGGGCGGCGGCGAACGCCACGGCGATCAACAAGCGCGCCGCAAGCGGCGTCGGCGGGTAACGCAGCAGCCAGTGATCGAGCACGTCGTGCCAGGCCGTGCCCGAAAGGTTCGTGCGTCCGGCGCTCGCGATCCAGATCACGATCAGGATTTCCGCCAGGCCGAGCAGAAGCCAGCGGTAATTCCGGTGCTGGCGCACGCCGCGCTCCGGGAACGCAAGCGCGAGCAGCACGTTGAAGGGCACGAGCACGGCGAACGCGGTGAAAACCGCCCGCACTGCGAAATTTCCCGACCCCAGCTCCTCCGCCACGTTGTATCCGGCGTAAGCGGCGAGCATGGAGGCCAGCATGACGAGCGCGCGGCTGCGGTTGAACCAAGCGCTGATGGCCACCGAGAGCGCGAGCACGACATAGGGCCCCACCCGCGTCAGGCCGGACAGGGAGTACGGCAGCGAAGGGCTTGCCGCGACCGCGAACGCGGTCGCCAGCACGATCGCGGCCGGCACGGACACCGATCGCAGAATTCCAAGCAGTGCGGGGTTCAATGTCGCGCCGAAATTGAGAAGGGTTCAGGATCGCCTTGAGCTTCGCGACCTTCAAGTCGCATGATATATGAATTAATTCATTGATTCGTATAAACTATCATAGCTCCCTTACAACACGTGTCGGGTTGACCCGATGGACGGCGCCCGGCCGGCTGTTTAGGCTCACTCGCACCAGCGTGCAAATCACCAAACCTTCAGAATTATAGGTTCGACCGGGCAATAGGCGAGGGAAAACAAATGGACGAATTCGGGCGCAGGAGGGAGGACTGGGTCATCAACGAGACGCCCCTGTTGCTCGGGGTCGTTACGTTCGAGCTGAGGCTCATGAACTTGAACCGCTCGTGGGAGACGATCCTCGGCTACCCGCGCGCGATGCTGGCGGGCAAGCCGCTCACGCGGCTTATCGATCAGGGCGAGCACGCCCTCGCGCTGACGCTCTTGAATACGCGCCCGGCCGCGGCGGAAAGCAAACCGATCGAATTCTCGCTGCGATGCTACGACGGAACGTACCGGTGCTTCGAGTGGGAGCGGCGCCCGGCGCGCGGGGAAGAGGGGGTGTTCATCGCGGGACGGGACATCACCGAGCGCAAGAAAATGGAAACCACGGCCAACCTGCAAAAGTACCTGCAGTCGAGGAAGTCCGAGCCGTCGGCCTGAAGCGGCGGGGCTTCGCGCGCGGGCCTACGCGAGCGCGTGCGAGCGCCGGCTCCGCAGGAAATTCCCGAGCGCTTTCGCGGTGTGGCTCACCTGCCCTGACGCCGTCAACTTTTCCGGCGGGCCCTGCGCGACGATCCGCCCGCCCGCGGCGCCGCCTTCGGGCCCGAGGTCGATGATCCAGTCCGCCTCGGCGATGACATCCAGATTGTGCTCGATGACGACGACGGTGTTTCCGGCGTCCACCAGGCGGTGCAGCACGCGGATCAGCCGCTCGACGTCGGCCATGTGCAGCCCGACGGTGGGCTCGTCGAGGACGTAGAGGGTGGGGCCGGCCCCCGCTCTTCCCCGCCGGGGGTCCCGCCCCGGTCTTGCCTTCGAGAGCTCGGTGACCAATTTGATCCGCTGCGCTTCGCCGCCGGAAAGCGTCGGGCTTTGCTGGCCGAGCGTGAGGTAGCCCAGGCCCACGTCCTGCAGCAGCCGGAGCGCGTGGTGGGTCGCGGGGTGCGCGGAGAAGAATTCGACCGCCTCGTCCACGCTCATCGCCAGAACTTCGCCGATGCTCCTTCCCTTCCAGCCCACGGCGAGCGTTTCGGAGTTGAAGCGCGCTCCGCGGCAGGCCTCGCAGGAGACCTTCACGTCGGGGAGGAAGCTCATCTCGATTTTCTTCACGCCCTGGCCCTCGCAGGCCTCGCATCTTCCGCCCGCGGTGTTGAAAGAGAAGCGCGAGGCGCTCCATCCGCGCATGCGCGCTTCGGCGGTGTCGGCGAACAGGCGCCGGATCGCGTCCCAGAAGCCGACATAGGTCGCGGGACACGAGCGCGGCGTCTTTCCGATCGGCGTCTGGTCGACTTCGAGCACTCGGCCGATCGTCTCCCAGCCGCGGATCCCGCGGCAGCCCGAAAGCGGCGCGTCGTTCCTGAGGCGCAGGCCGCGCTCTTCCGATACGGCGCGCAGCAGGTTCACATACAGCACGTCGCGCGCCAAGGTGGACTTGCCCGAACCCGAGACGCCGGTGATGACCGACAGCCTTGCGAGCGGCACGCGCACGTCGATGTTCTTGAGGTTGTGGAGCGTGGCGCCCGCGATCTCGATCGACGGAGCGCCTTTTCCCGCCGGCCGCGGCGGATGCAGCGGGTGCCTGAGCGGATTCGCGAGGAATCTGCCGGTCAGCGATTCGGGCCGGCGCATCAGCTCCGCGGCCGAGCCCTCGGCGATCACGTGCCCGCCCTGCTTGCCCGCGCCGGGACCGAGGTCGACGACGTGCCCCGCGCGGCGGATCGTTTCCTCGTCGTGCTCGACGACGACGAGCGTGTTGCCCTTTTCTTCGAGTTTTTCGAGCGTGTCGAGCAGGACGAGGTTGTCGCGCGGATGCAGGCCGATGGTGGGCTCGTCCAGGATGTAGCACACCCCGCGCAGGTTCGAGCCGAGCTGCGCGGCGAGCCGGATCCTTTGCGCCTCGCCGCCTGAGAGCGTCGGCGCGGAGCGGTCCAGGGACAGATAGGCGAGGCCCACCTCGTCGAGAAATGCAAGGCGCGAGCGCAGCTCGGCGACGAGGTCGCGGGCGATCCCGGCTTCCCGCCCGGCGAGCCTGATGTCGCTGAAGATCTCCCGGACGCCGGAGATCGCCAGCGCGGTGAGCTCCGCGATCGACCGGCCCCGCCAGCGCACGGCGAGCGCTTCCCGGTTCAAGCGCTTGCCCTCGCACGCCGGGCAGACCTCGTCCACCTCCAGCCACTCGATCCACGAATCGAGCACGTGGTCCTCGGTGCCGGTCTTCCGGCGCTCCTCGTCCCAGTCCACTTCGTCGAGCTTCAACCCCGTGCCGTAGCATGCGGTGCACCAGCCGTGCTTGGAGTTGAAGGAGAAGAGCCGCGGGTCGGGCTCGGCGAAGCTGCGGCCGCAGGATGGGCAGGAGCGCTTGGTCGAGAACACGGACATCGGAAGCTCCACCTCGACTCGCTCGGCGCGCGAGCTCGCGGCTGCGGCTTCGAGCCGGTCGAGGCCCGCGAGCACCTGCACCACGCCCTTCCCATGCTCGAGCGCGAGCGACAATGCGCGGCGCAACTCGGACTCGTTCCCGGCGCCGACGCGCAGGTCGGCGACGGGCAATTCGATGCTGTGCTCCCGGAAGCGCGACAGCCGCGGCCACCTGTCGGTCGGGAGGAACTCGCCGTCGACTCGAAGAAAGCCGTAGCCCTTCCCGCGCGCCCATTTGGCGAGATCAGTGTAGTAGCCTTTTCTGTTGACGACGAGCGGGGCGAGGAGGCCGATGCGATCGCCCCTGTAATCGCGCAGGAGCCGCGCGGCGATCGCCTCCTCGCTCTGCGGCTCGATGGGGACCGCGCAGTCCGGGCAGTGCTGCACGCCGAGCTTGACGTAGAGCAGGCGCAGGAAGTGGTAGATCTCGGTGAGCGTCGCCACGGTGCTCTTCCGGCCGCCGCGGCTGGTGCGCTGCTCGATCGCGACCGTGGGCGGGATGCCGAAGATCGCGTCCACGTCCGGCCGCGCCGCGCCCTGGACGAACTGGCGCGCGTAAGCGTTGAGCGATTCGAGGTAGCGCCGCTGGCCCTCGGCGAAGAGAATGTCGAAGGCGAGCGTCGATTTTCCCGAGCCCGAGACCCCGGTCACGACGGTGAATCGATTGCGCGGAATCGCGACGCTGATGTTCTTTAAGTTGTGCTCGCGGGCGTTGTGGATTTCGATCGCTCCCTCTCCCCGCATGCGGGAAGAGGGAGGCTCGCGCAGCGAGCGGGTGAGGGGCGCACCGAGCGCCGCCTCGTATTCGCGCAGCGCCCGGCCGGTGTGCGAGCTCGGGTGCCCGGCCACTTCCGCGGGCGTGCCGGCGCACACGATTGTGCCGCCCGCGTCGCCGCCCTCGGGCCCGAGGTCGACGATCCAGTCGGCGGCGCGGATGACGTCGAGATTGTGCTCGATGACGACCAGCGAATGCCCCGCGGCGATGAGCTGCCTGAACGCGCGCAGGAGCTTCGCGACGTCGTCGAAGTGAAGCCCCGTGGTCGGCTCGTCAAAAAGGAACAGCGTGCCCTTTGCGCCGTCATTCCCGCGCAAGCGGGAATCCAGGGATTTTCCACGTCGCTGGGCCCCCGTTTGGCCGGTTCCTCGAAACTCGCCTTCGCTCGTTTTCGCGGGGGCGACGGCCGCCGCCTCGACGAGGTGCCCCGCGAGCTTCAGCCTCTGCGCCTCGCCGCCCGAGAGCGTGGGAACGGGCTGCCCGAGCCGCAGGTACTCGAGCCCGACGTCGGCGAGCGGCTTCAGCACGCGCCTCACCTCGGGGTCGTCGAAAAAAGCGATCGCTTCGGACACGGTCAGATCGAGGGCGTCGGCGATCGATTTCCTCCCGACCTTGACTTCGAGGACTTCGTCGCGAAAGCGCCTGCCGTTGCAGTCGGGACAGCGCAGGTACACGTCGGAGAGGAACTGCATCTCCACGTGCTCGAAGCCGTTGCCGCCGCAACCCGGGCAGCGGCCGTTGCCCGAATTGAAGCTGAACGTGCCCGCGGTGTATTTGCGCTCCCTGGCGAGCGGCGTCTTCGCATAGATGTCGCGGATCGCGTTCCAGGCCCCGACATAGCTCGCCGGATTGGAGCGCGTGGTGCGGCCGATCGGCGCCTGGTCGACCATCACCACGTCTTCCAGGAGCTTATCGCCTTTCAGCTCGCGGAAATTCCCCGGCGCCTCCGTGGGCTTGCCTTTCGCCTTCAGCAGCGCGGCGTAGAGGACGTCCTGCACGAGCGTCGACTTTCCCGAGCCCGAAACGCCGGTGACGCACACGAGCTGCCTGAGCGGAATGCCGACGTCGATGTTCTTCAAGTTGTGCTCGGCGGCGCCCAGGAGCTGCAGGGATCCCCTCACCCCCTCGCTGCGCTCGGACCCTCTCCCGCTCGCGGGAGAGGGTAGGGTGAGGGTGCTCGAGTCGCCCGCGCGCTTTCGCCCGGAAAGATATTCCGCGGTGATCGTTTTTGCGGCTTTCAGCTCGTCGGGCGCGCCGAAGAACACCACCTCGCCGCCGCGCTCTCCGGGCCCCGGCCCCATGTCGAGGATGCGGTCGGCCTGCAGCATGATCTGCGGGTCGTGCTCGACGACGACGAGCGAGTTGCCGGCGTCGCGCAGGCGATGCATCACGCC
>DASPXL010000135.1:0-8944 GCA_035637375.1 Burkholderiales bacterium | reverse complement strand
GCGTCGATGCCTTGCGCGCCGCGAACGATGCGCGCGCGGCCGAGGGCGAGCTGCGCCGCGCGCAGCTCGCCCTCGCCTATCTGATCGGTGCCGAAGCGCAGGCTGCGGCGATCCAAGCCGTGGACCCCTGGCCCGCGGTCGCCGACGCGGCCGAGGGCGGGGTCACCGACGAGCTGATCGAGCGGCGTCCGGACGTGCGCGCCGCCAAAATCCGGCTCGAGGCGGCGCGATCGGCGCGCGAGCTCGCCCGGAGCCTGGGCACGCGCGACCTCACGGTCGGGGCGCAATTCGATCACTATCCGGTCGGGGCCGGCGCCAACGCGTTCGGCACCGGCAGCAGCTACGGCGTGTTCGTCTCGATGCCGTTTTTTGCCCGCTACCGGTACGAGGGCGAGATTCAGCGCGCCGAGGTGGACTACGGCGCGGCGCTGGAGGCCCTCGACAAGGCGCGCGCGCAGGCGCGGTCGGAATTCTCCCGGACGCTCTCGGACCTCGAGGCGGCGGGCGAGCGCATGCGGCGTCACGACGAGTTGCTGCTGGTGGAGGCGAAAAAAGCGGCGGACTCGGCGGAGTTCGCCTACAAGAACGGCGCGATCGGCGTGATGGATCTGCTCGATGCGCGCAGGACGCTGCGCGCCATCCAGATCGACGCGGCCTCGACGCGGAACGACTACGCAAAGGCGCTTTCGGCCTGGCTGATCAGCTCGGGCAAGGTCGAGTAGCTCCGGGGCGGGAACGAAGAACATGGGAATGATCGGGCGACATCCAGGAGCGGTGCTGGCGCTCGCGATAGCGGCGCTCGTACCCGCGTGCAACGACGGGGACGCCAGGTCCGATGTGGCGCGGCCGAGACTTGAAGACGGGCGCATCGTCTTTCCGCAAGGCAGCCCGCAGCTGAATTCGTTCGCGACCGAGCCGGTCGCGGCGAGCTCACCGCAGCAATTGCGGCTCACCGGGCGGATCGTCTGGGACGAGAACCGCACGGTGCGGCTGTTTCCCGCGTTCGCGGGGCGCGTGATCCACATCCAGGTGAAGGCCGGAGACCGGGTGAAGCAGGGTGAGACGCTGGCGGTGCTCGCCTCTCCCGATTTCGGCCAGGCGCAGGCCGACGCGCGCCGCGCGCAATCCGACTTCGCCCTGGCCGAGAAGAATCTCAGCCGGCTGCGCGAGCTGCACGCCGCCGGGGTTTCCCCGCGCAAGGAATTGATCACCGCGGAGGCCGACTACGCGCGCGCCGAAGCCGAGCTGGCCCGCGCCTCGGGCAAGATCAAGCTCTACGGCGGCGGCAGCGAATCGGTCGACCAGAACCTCGCGCTCGCGAGCCCGATCGACGGCGTCGTGGTGGAGCGCAACATCAATCCGGGACAGGAGCTGCGGCCCGACCTGCAGCTCTCCAACTCCCCGGCGATGTTCGTCATCACCGATCCGTCGCGCCTGTGGGTGCAGCTCGATGCGACCGAGAGCCAGCTCGCGAGCTTGAAGCGCGGGCAGACGGTGACGCTGCGCTCCTCGGCCTGGCCGGAGGAAGGTTTTGCCGCAACGATCGAGACGATTTCCGATTTCATCGATCCGGTTTCCCGCACGGTCAAGGTGCGCGGCTCGGTCGTCAACCGCGACCGGAAGCTCAAAGGCGAGATGTTCGTCACCGCCGAGCTTCAGGACAGGTCGCGAGCCGACCTGCAGCTGCCCGAAAGGGCGCTGGTGCTCTCAGGAGGAAGCTATTACGTGTTCGTCGAGGAATCGCCGGGCCGCTTTGCGTGGAGCGAGGTGAAAATCGAGGGGGTCCGCGACGGAGTCGCCGGCGTCGTGTCCGGCGTGAACCTCGGCCAGAAGGTGGTGGTCGAAGGGACGCTCCTCCTGCATCGCCTGTATCGGCAGCTCGCCGGCGGCGCCCCCGCTTAAGCTGCGCATCCGAAGCGGGACGGCCCGGTGATCAAGCGCATCGTTTCCTTCGCGCTCGACAAGCCGCTGTTCATCGTCCTCGGCCTCGTCCTTTTCGTGGCCGGCGGCCTGGCGGCTTTCAAATCGCTGCCGATCGAGGCGTTTCCCGACGTGACCGACACCCAGGTCAACGTCATCACGCTCTACCCGGGGCGCGCGGCCGAGGAGGTCGAGAAGCAGGTCACCGTGCCGCTCGAGGTGGTGCTCTCCGGGCTGCCCAACGCGGTGCGGATGTTCTCGCACACGCAGTTCGGGCTGTCCTTCGTCATCATCACCTTCGATGACCGCGCCAACGCCTACTTCGCGCGGCAGCAGGTGGTGGAGCGGCTGCGCGAGGTCGACCTGCCCGACGGGGCGCAGCCGGCGCTCGCGCCCCTGTCGACCCCGATCGGGGAGATTTACCGCTATCGGCTCAAGTCCGACACCCTGAACGCGAGGGACCTGCGCTCGATCGAAGACTGGACCGTCGAGCGGCAGCTGCGCCTTATCCCGGGGGTCGCCGACGTCGTCAGCTTCGGCGGCCTCATCAAGCAATACGAGGTCAATCCCGACCTGGGGAAGCTGCGCGACTACAAGGTGACGCTGCAACAGCTGTTTTCCGCGCTGCAGCGCGGCAACGCCAACGTCGGCGGGAGCTACCTCGAGCAGGGCCGGCAGCAATATCTCATCCGCGGCATCGGGCTGCTGCGCTCGGCCGACGAGATCGGCAGCATCGTGGTCGCCGAGCGCGGCGGCGTGCCTATCCTGGTCAAGTACCTGGCAAACGTGAGCGTGGGCTCGATCCCGCGCCAGGGGATCGTGGGGCAGGACGACGACGACGACGTCGTCACCGGCATCGTGCTGATGCGAAAGGGCGAGAACCCTTCGCAAGTGTTGAAGGCGCTGAAGGAAAAGGTCGAGTCGCTGAATGCGACGGGGCTGCCGCGCGGGGTGACGATCGCGCCCTTCTACGACCGCACCTGGCTGATCGACAGGACGCTGAAGACGGTGTTCACCAACCTCGTCGAAGGCGCGATGCTGGTGACGCTGGTGCTGCTGCTTTTCCTGGGCAATCTGCGCGCGGCGCTCATCGTTGCGCTGGTGATCCCGCTGTCGCTGCTCGCCACTTTCCTCGGCCTCACCTGGGTCGGAATCCCCGCGAACCTGCTGTCGCTGGGCGCGATGGACTTCGGCATTATCGTCGACGGTGCAGTCATCGTTGTGGAGAACGTTTTCCGCAAGCTCTCCGAAGAGCAGCACGACCGTACGCCGCGGATTCAGAAGATCCTCGACGCGGCGGTCGAGGTGGGGCGGCCGACGCTGTTCTCGATGCTCATCATCATCGCGGCGCACATCCCGATCTTCACGCTGCAGCGCCACGAGGGGCGGATCTTCGCGCCCATGGCCTGGTCGGTGACCTCGGCGCTGGTCGGCTCGCTCATCCTGTCGCTGACGCTGGTGCCGCTGCTGTGCGCCTGGATGCTGCGCAAGGACCTGCCGGAGAAGGAGAACGCGCTGGTGCACGCCTGCAAGCGCGCCTACGAGCCGGCGCTCGCCTGGGCGATGCGCAGCAAGAAGACGGTGATCGGCGCCGCCGTCGCCGCGCTCGCGGCGAGCCTCGCGGTCGCCCCCAGGCTCGGCACCGAATTTCTTCCCGAGCTGAACGAAGGCTCGATCTGGATCAACGTCAACCTGCCGACCTCGGTGTCGGTGACCGAGACGCAGCGCATGAGCGGCCGGTTCCGCTCGGCTCTGGCCTCCGTTCCGGAAGTCGAGAGCGTCATCTCCAAGTGCGGCAGGCCCGAAGATGGAACCGATCCCAAGCCGATCAACATGTGCGAGATCCTGGTGACCCTGAAGCCCGAGCCGCAATGGCGAAGCGGCGTGGGCAAGCGCCAGCTGATCGACGAAATGGACCGGTCGATGTCGCGCTTTCCCGGGATCGAGCCGAGCTTCTCGCAGCCGATCCGCGACAACGTGCTCGAATCGATCTCCCAGATCGACGGGCAGATCGTGATCAAGGTGTTCGGCGAGGACCTCGATGTGCTGCGCGGCCAGGCGGAGCAGGTGTTGAACGCCGTGAAGGACGTGCGCGGCGTGAAGCGCGCCTTCATCGACCGGCTGGGCGAGCTGCCCCAGCTCCTGATACGCGTGGACCGGGAGGCGGCCGCGCGCTACGGGCTCAACGTCGCCGACATCCAGGACGTGATCGAAATGGTGCTCGGGGGCAAGGCCGCGACGCAGCTGTGGGAGGGCGAGCGCCATTATGCGGTTTCGGTGCGCCTCGCCGACGCCCAGCGCAGCATCGCAAACCTGCGCTCGATCACGGTCAGCACCGCCGGAGGCGCCTACGTGCCGATCTCGCAGGTCGCCGAGTTCAGCACCATAGGCGGGGCCATGAACATCGCGCGCGAGAACGGCGTGCGCGTCCATTCGATCGGCATCTTCATCGCCGAGAGGGACATGGGGAGCGTCGTTTCCGACATGAAAGACCGGGTTGCGGCGCGGGTCAAGCTGCCGCCGGGCTACAGCATCACCTGGTCGGGCGAGTTCGAGAACCAGGAGCGCGCCATGGCGCGCCTCGCGATCATCGTTCCGGTGTCGGTGCTGCTGATCTTTATTCTGCTCTTCGATGCCTTCGGCGCGTTCCGCAGCGCGCTCCTTATCCTGCTCAATATCCCTTTTGCACTGATCGGCGGCATCTTCGCTCTGCTCATCACCGGGATCCCGCTGTCGGTTTCGGCCGCCATCGGCTTCATCGCGCTCTTCGGCCAGGCGGTGCTGAACGGGGTCGTCATGGTCTCCCGTTTCAACCAGCTGCGCGACGCCGGCGCCTCGCCCGAGGAGGCGGTGATGCGGGGCTCGCTCGCGCGGATGCGCACCGTGCTGATGACCGGGCTCCTCGCGGCGCTGGGACTGTTCCCGATGGCGATATCGACCGGAATCGGCTCCGAGACCCAGAAGCCGCTCGCGGTGGTGGTGATCGGAGGCCTGGTGACGGCCACGCTGCTCACGCTCATCGTGCTGCCGACTCTATACCTGGTGTTCCAGCGCCTGAGCCGCCCGCGATGGCGCCGCTCCTCGGCGGGCGGATGACCCGGGAATCGATTCGCTTCCGGGATTCGCGCCTTCGATTCACCGGGCGTTTACTTGACCTCGTCGATCCACGCCGTCTGGATCGCCTCGAGGATCTTCTCGCCGCAGCGCTTCGGGTCGTCGTCGAAGCCTTCGAGCCCGCTCACCCACTTGAACAGGTCGGTGAAGCGCACGGTCAGCGGGTCCACGTCCGGATGTTTTTCCGACAAGGCTATGGCGATTTCAAGCGTGTCGGTCCATTTCATGGCCACCTCTACTTGATCTCTTTCACCATGTTGATCGTGTACTTCGGGATCTCGATCGTGAGGTCGCTGTCCTTGACGATCGCCTGGCAGGAAAGCCGCGAGTTCGGCTCCAGTCCCCAGGCCTTGTCGAGCAGATCGTCCTCTTTTTCCTCCGAAGGATCGAGCGTCTCGAAGCCCTCGCGCACGACCACGTGGCAGGTGGTGCAGGCGCAGGACTTCTCGCAGGCGTGCTCGATCTCGACCCCGTTCTGCAGCAGGTTGTCGCAGATCGACATGCCTGGCTTCGCCTCGATGACCGCGCCCTCGGGACACAGCTCCTCGTGCGGCAGGACGATGATCTGCGGCATGAGGCTTTAGAAGCTCTCGACCTTCCTGCCGGCGAGCGCGCGCTTGATCGAGCGGTCCATGCGCCGGCCGGCAAACGCTTCGGTCGCGCGATTGACGCGCTCGACGGCCGACTTGATGGTGCGATGATCCGTGCACGAGAGCGTCTTGCGCAAGGCCTCCAGCTCGGCGCGCAGCGCCGCCAGCTCCTCCGCCGAGAGCAGATCGGCGTCCTCGCGCAGCGCGGCCTCCGTCGCCTCGAGCATGCGCCCGCCCTCGACCTGCTGCTCCTTCAGGGCGCGCAGGTGCACGTCCTCCCGCGCGTGATCGAACGAGTCCCGGAGCATCTGCGTGATCTGCTCGTCGGTGAGCCCGTAGGAAGGCTTCACCGCGACCGCGGCTTCGACGCCGGTGGCGGATTCCCGCGCGGAGACCGACAGCAGGCCGTCGGCGTCCACCTGGAAGGTGACGCGGATGCGCGCGGCGCCGGCGACCATCGGCGGAATGCCGCGCAGCTCGAACCTCGCGAGCGAGCGGCAGTCGGACACGAGCTCGCGCTCGCCCTGAACCACGTGGATGCTCATCGCCGTCTGACCGTCCTTGTAGGTGGTGAACTCCTGCGCGCGCGCGACCGGGATCGTCGAGTTGCGCGGGACCAATTTCTCGACGAGTCCGCCCATCGTCTCGATGCCGAGCGAAAGCGGGATGACGTCGAGCAGCAGCCAGTCGTCCCCGGACGCCCTGTTGCCGGCGAGGACGTCGGCCTGGATCGCCGCGCCGAGCGCGACGACCTTGTCCGGATCGAGATTGTTGAGCGGCGTCTGGCCGAACAATTGCGCGATCATCTGCTGCACGTGCGGCATGCGCGTTGCACCGCCGACCATCACCACGCCTTTTACCTCGCTCCAGTCCAGCCCCGCGTCGCGCAGCGCCTTGCGCGTGGGCCCCAGGGTCTTTGCGACGAGGTGCCGCGTCATTTCCTGGAATTCCCTCTGCGTAACGGCGACATCCACCGTCTCGCCGCTCATCAGCGACGCCGAGATGCGCGCCTCCGCGCTGGACGTAAGGAATTCCTTGGCGACGCGCGACTTCGTGAGCAGGAGCCGCGTGTCCTCGGCGGAAAGCGGTGCGAGCTTCGCGCGCTCCGCGATCGAGCAGAACAGCCGCTGGTCGAAATCGTCGCCGCCGAGCGTGGCGTCGCCGTTGGTAGCCATCACTTCGAACACGCCCTTGGAAAGCTTCAGGATCGAGATATCGAAGGTCCCGCCGCCCAGATCGTAGACGGCGTAGATGCCCTCGGCGGCGTTTTCGAGTCCGTAGGCGATCGCCGCCGCGGTCGGCTCGTTCAAGAGCCGCAGCACGTTCAGGCCGGCGAGCTTGCCGGCGTCCTTGGTCGCCTGCCGCTGCGCGTCGTCGAAGTACGCTGGGACCGTGATCACGGCGCCGGCGAGCTCGCCGCCCGCTCCTCCGAGCAAGGCTTCCTCGGCCCGTGCGCGCAGCACCTTCAGGATCTCGGCCGAGACTTCGACCGGGCTTTTCACGCCGGCGACGGTGCGGATCTGCACCATCCCCGGCGAATCGAGGAAATCGTAGGGGCTGTTCTCGGCGTGCGCGACGTCCTTCAGCCCCCGCCCCATGAAGCGTTTCACCGACACGATGGTGTTCCTCGGGTCGCGCGCCAGCTCCGCCTCGGCCTCCCGGCCGACGACCGTTCGTCCATCCCGCATATAGCGCACGATCGACGGCAGGAGCGCGTGGCCGTCGTGGCCGTTGAGCACCACCGCGATGCCGTTGCGCACCGCGGCCACCAATGAATTGGTGGTGCCGAGATCGATGCCGACCGCGAGGCGATGCCCGTGCGGTTCGGGCGACTGGCCGGGCTCGGAAATCTGCAGCAGCGCCATGTCGGATCACCAGCCCTATGTCTCCAGCTCCGCCAGCTTGTCGCCGATCTCTTCGTCGAGCTTTTCGTAGAACATCAGCATCCGGGCGGTCTGCGAAGCGGCTTCGTCATCGCGGCGTTCGTCCAGTTGACCGTGGAGCGTTTCATAGATCTTCCTGCTCTCGTCGCGCAAGCCGGCTTGAAGTCGAAGCAGCGCTTCGGGCTCCTCGGAGCCGGCTTCGATGCGCTCGCGCCAGCTTATCTGTTCCATGAGGAATTCGGAGGGCATCGCGGTGTTCGTCTCGAGCTTGGGATCCACGCCGCGCAATTGCAAAATGTAGACGGCGCGCTTGAGCGGCGACTTCAGGGTTTGATAGGCCTCGTTCACGCGCGTCGCCAGCTGCATCGACACGCGCCGCTCGGCGTCGGGAGCGGCGGCAAAGCGGTCCGGGTGCACTTCGCGCTGCAGGTCGCGATAGCGGGTATCGAGCTGCGCGGGATCGACGTCGAACCGTGCAGGCAGGCCGAACAGCTCGAAGTGGTTTTGATTCAGATTCATGGTCCGGGGTAACAAAAAGGGGCCTCAGGCCCCTTATGTCTCACTCTCTGGCCCTTGTCATTCCCGCGAAGGCGGGAATCCAGTGTCTTTCAAAGTTCGCTGGGCTCCCGCTTCCGCGGGAGCGACGGAAGTCAAACGTTGAACGATTCCCCGCAGCCGCACTCGTCCTTCACGTTGGGGTTGTTGAACTTGAAGCCCTCGTTCAAGCCCTCGCGAGCGAAGTCCAGCTCCGTGCCTTCCAGGAATTGAAGGCTCTTCGGATCGACGACGACCTTGACCCCGTGGCTCTCGAAGGTTTGGTCATCCGGGTTGACGGCGTCCGCGTATTCGATCCGGTAGGCAAGGCCGGAACAGCCCGAGGTGCGCACGCCCAGGCGCAGGCCCACGCCCTTGCCGCGCTTCGCGAGGAAGGAATTGACGTGGCTTGCGGCGCGTTCTGTAAGAGTGATCGCCATGATTCTTCAGGCAGCCTTGGCTTCCTTTTTCTCCGGCTGCTCCAGCCCGTGCTTCTTGCGGTAATCGACGATCGCCGCCTTGATCGCGTCCTCGGCGAGGATCGAGCAGTGGATCTTCACCGGCGGCAGCGCCAGTTCCTCGGCGATCTGGGTGTTCCTGATCGTCTCCGCCTGCTCGAGCGTCTTGCCTTTCACCCACTCGGTGACGAGCGAGGAGGAGGCGATCGCGGATCCGCAGCCGTAGGTCTTGAAGCGCGCGTCTTCGATCACGCCCTGCTCGTTGACCCGGATCTGCAGCTTCATCACGTCGCCGCAGGCGGGGGCGCCGACCATGCCGGTGCCGATGTGATCGTCGGCCTTGTCGAAAGAGCCGACGTTGCGCGGGTTCTCGTAGTGGTCCAGTACCTTGTCGCTGTATGCCATGGTGTTGCTCCTAGGTTTCTTCCCTGAATCCTCAGTGCGC
>DASPXL010000134.1:0-1779 GCA_035637375.1 Burkholderiales bacterium | reverse complement strand
GGTCGCGACCGCCGATAGCGACGGTCGCGGTCCTGGATCAGCCCGTCTCGATCGGGAGCGCGCTCGGTTCTGTGGCAAAGTGGGAAGCTCGACGCTCCGTCCTGATGTCGAACTCATCTCCCCGCTGGCAATTCTGGATCGACCGCGGCGGCACGTTCACCGACGTCGTCGCCCGCCGCCCCGACGGCGGGATCGTCGCGCACAAGCTCCTGTCCGAGGACCCCGGGCGGTACCGCGACGCCGCGGTCGAGGGAATTCGCAAGCTCCTTGGCGTAGCTCCCGGAGCGCCGATTCCCGGCGAGGCGATCGAAGTCGTCAAGATGGGCACGACGGTCGCGACCAACGCGCTCCTCGAGCGCAAGGGCGAGCGCACGCTGCTCGTCATCACGCGCGGCTTTCGCGATGCCCTGCGCATCGCCTACCAGAACCGCCCGCGCCTCTTCGACCGGCACATCGTGTTGTCCGAGCTGCTGTATACGAAGGTGGTCGAAGTCGAGGAGCGCGTCGGCGCGCGGGGCGAGGTGCTTGCGGCGCTCGATCTCGAGCGCGCGCGCCGGGATCTGGAAGCGGCATACGCCGAAGGCTACCGGTCGATCGCGATCGTGCTCATGCACGGCTACCGCCATCCGGAGCACGAAAGGCGGATCGCCGGGCTCGCGCGCTCGATCGGCTACGAGCAGGTATCGGCGTCGCACGAAGTCAGTCCCCTGATGAAACTGGTGTTGCGCGGCGACACGACGGTGGTCGACGCCTATCTGTCGCCGATCCTGAAGCGTTACGTAGCGCGGGTCGCCTCCGAATTGCAAGGCGTGCGCCTCATGTTCATGCAATCGAACGGCGGCCTCACCGACGCGCGCCGCTTCGCCGGCAAGGACAGCATCCTCTCGGGGCCGGCGGGCGGCGTCGTCGGCGCGGTGCGCGCTTCGCTTTCCGCGGGCTTCGGGAAGATCATCGGCTTCGACATGGGCGGGACTTCGACCGACGTTTCCCACTACGCCGGGGAGCTCGAGCGCGCCTTCGAGACGCAGGTGGCCGGAGTGCGCATGCGCGCGCCGATGATGAGCATCCACACCGTCGCCGCCGGCGGCGGCTCGATCCTGCATTTCGACGGATCGCGCTACCGCGTCGGGCCGGACTCGGCCGGCGCCGACCCGGGCCCCGCGAGCTACCGCAGGAACGGCCCGCTCACCGTCACCGACGCGAACGTCATGCTCGGCAAGATCCAGCCGAAGTTCTTTCCGGCGGTGTTCGGACCGCAAGGCGATGCCTCCCTGGACGACGCCGCGGTGCGCGCGAAATTCGCGGCGCTCGCCGGGGAGATCCGCCGCGCCACCGGCGATACACGCAGCCCGGAACAAGTAGCGGAGGGCTTTATCGAGATCGCGGTGGGCAACATGGCCGAGGCGATCAAGAAAATCTCGGTGCAGCGCGGGCACGACGTCACCGAGTACACGCTGTGCTGCTTCGGCGGTGCGGCCGGCCAGCATGCGTGCCTGGTCGCCGACGCGCTCGGGATGACGCGCGTCTTCGTCCACCCGCTCGCGGGCGTGCTTTCGGCCTACGGCATGGGCCTCGCCGACACCGTCGCGATGCGCGAGCAGGCGCTCGAAGCGAGGCTCGAGGCCGGCAATCTCTCCGTCCTGGATCGCGCCCTGGAGCGGCTTTCGCAAATGGCGCGCGAGGAGCTCGTCTCCCAGGGCGTCGCTCCGGAACGCGTCCGCCTCGTGCGGCGCGTGCATCTGCGCTACGACGGCACCGATTCGGCGCTCGTCGTCGAGT
>DASPXL010000133.1:0-4244 GCA_035637375.1 Burkholderiales bacterium | reverse complement strand
ACGCCGCATCTCGTCGCCGACCTCGAAACCTTGCGCAGACACCTGGGGGTGGAACGCTGGGTCGTGTTCGGGGGCTCCTGGGGCAGCACCCTGGCGATCGCGTACGCGCAGGCGCACCCCGAGCGCTGCCTCGGGCTCGTCTTGCGCGGGATCTTCCTGTGCCGCAAAAGCGAGATCGAATGGTTTCTCTACGGCCTGCGCGGCGTTTTCCCCGAGCCCTGGGAGAAGTTCGCGGGCTTTCTCCCGCGGGAGGAGCGCGGAGATCTGCTGCGCAATTATCACCGGCGCTTGATCGACCCCGACCCCGCGGTCCACATGCCGGCGGCGCGAGCTTGGAGCACCTACGAGGGGTCGTGCTCGACCCTGCTTCCCAGCCCCGAGACCGTGGCGTATTTCGCCGGGGACGTGGTGGCGCTGGGGCTTGCGCGGATCGAGGCGCATTATTTCGTGAACGAAATCTTTCTCCCGGAGAATTCGCTGCTCGCGAACGCGCACCGGCTGCGCGGCATCCCGGGAGCGATCGTGCAGGGGCGCTACGACATGGTCTGCCCGCTCGCGTCGGCGCACGAGCTGCACCTTGCGTGGCCGCAGGCCGACTATCGCATCGTGCCCGACGCGGGGCATTCGGTGTGGGAGCCGGGGATTCTCGGCGCGCTGGTCGAGGCGACCGAGCGATTCAAGCGTACGCTTTCGTTCGCGGGCTGAGCCGGACTCGCCCGGACTCGCCCGGACTCGCACAAACAAAAACGCCGCGGCTCGCCGCGGCGTTTTTGTGTTTCTTGAACGCGAGCGTCAAATACCGAGGATCTTCATCGCCTTTGCAAGCGTGTCGACTGATTCCTGGTGTTTGCCGGCCTTGTGCAGCGCCTCGCCGTCGGTGCGGAACTTCTTGACGTCGGCCGCCTGCTGCGCCGACAGCTTCGGGTTCTTGGCGAGCGCCGCATCGATCTTCTTCATGTCCGCGGGGCAGTGGAAGGCAAACGCCGAAGCGCTCGCCAGCATGAGCGCGCCGAACAATGCAGCGAAACGAATTTTCATGGATCCTCCTTAAAAAGGTTTTTTGGTCCGCGCGGGCTGCGTGGCATGCTGCCCGCGATGTCCGGTAAACGCCTACACCGGAAAATCTATTCCGGCCGCCCGTAGAATAGCTCCCGCGCGGGACGGAAGCAATGCCCCTCGCGCACGGATCAGCGCTGCAGGTCACGCGTAGAATAGGGGCCGGAAATTTGCGTCCCGTCACATGAATTTGCCCGTCTCCCCGTCCGAGGAAGCCTGGCTGCGCTCGCGCTTCGCCGAACCCCGGACCGTCAGCCCGATCGCTGCGGGAGACGGTCACCTTTGGAGAGGTCCCGAGGAAATCCGGCCCGCGGCGGTGCTGGTGCCGGTGGTGAGGCGCGAAGGCGGGCTCACCGTCCTCTTGACGCGCCGGACCGCGCACTTGAACGACCACGCCGGGCAAATCAGCTTTCCCGGCGGCCGCGCCGAGCCCGGGGAAGCGGACCCCGCGCAGACCGCGCTGCGGGAGGCGGCGGAGGAGATCGGCCTTCAGGCTGCGCGAGTGGAAGTGCTCGGAGAGCTTCACCCGTACGTCACGGTGACCGGATACCGGGTCACACCGGTGGTCGGCCTCGTGACCCCGCCGCTCGATCTGCGGCCCGACGATTTCGAGGTGGCCGAAGTGTTCGAGGTGCCGCTCGCGTTTCTGCTCGACCCGGCGAACCACCAGCGCCACAGGGTCCTGACCGAAGGCCGCGAGCGCTATTACTACGCGATGCCATACCGCCAGTACTACATCTGGGGAGCTACGGCGGGAATGCTGATGAACTTTTATGCGTTCCTGACCGGCTGAATGCCCGCTCCATTGCCAATCGAACCATGAGCCTCTTATCGCTCGTCGCGGCGCTCCTGCTCGAGCAGTGGCGTCCGCTTGCGGACCGGCGCTATCTGTTCTCGCCCGTGGCGCGCTACGCGACTTTCCTCGAGCGGCGATTCAACGCCGGCGAGGCGCGGCAGGGCGCAACTGCATGGCTGCTTGCGGTGCTTCCGCCCGTGCTGGGTGCCTGGTTCGTTTACGCCGCCGCGTACGGCGCGAGTCCCCTGCTCGCGCTCCTTGTAAATGTCGCGGCGCTCTATCTCACGATGGGGTTCCGTCAGCGCAGCCACTATTTCACCGGCATCCACCTCGCCCTCAAGGAAAACGATCTCGCGAAGGCGCGCGACGTCCTCTCGTCCTGGCGCGGCGCGGATTGCTCGAATCTGGACCGCGAGGCGGTGACGCGCCTCGCGATCGAGGAAGCCCTGGTGGCCTCGCACCGCCACGTGTTTGCCGTGGTGTTCTGGTTCCTGCTCCTGCCGGGACCGGCCGGGGCCGTCCTGTACCGCCTGGCGATGTTCCTCGACCGCCGCTGGAGCTCGAGCGCCGCGCCGGAGCTGGAGCGCTTCGGCCATTTTGCGCGCCGCGCGTTCGCCGCGCTCGACTGGCTGCCGGTGCGCTTCACCGCCGCCGCTTTCGCGGTGGTGGGCAACTTCGAGGACGCGGTGTATTGCTGGCGCACCCAGGCCGCGACCTGGCCCGATCCCGCGCTCGGCATCGTGCTCGCGAGCGGCGCGGGCGCGATCGGCGTCAAGCTCGGCATGCCGATCGTCGAGGGCGGCGAAGTCCTCGACCGGCCGGAGCTGGGACTCGGCGACCCGGCCGATACGGCCCATCTCGACAGCACGGTCGGACTGGTGTGGCGCGCGCTGGTGATGTGGCTGCTCTTGCTCGCGCTCATCGCGCTTGCCGGAGCCGTTACCTAGGGTCAAGCGTCTTTAGCGAGCGCTGCCGCACTTCCAACACGCGGTGAACTGCCCTTCGATCGTCTCGCCGCAGTCCTGGCAGCGCCAGGGCTTGAGCGCCAGCGGCCGCGGCCGGAGGAACTCGCGGAGCAGAGTCTCCGCGGCCGGATGGTCCTCTTCGCGCTCGACCACGAGCTGCAGCGCGCATTCGGGAAAGGGCACCTCGCCGGCGAGGCGTACCAGGTCCTCGTTCCTGATGCGGCAGCGTATGCCCGCCGACTGAAGCAGGTTCTTCAGGTGGTGCACCTCGACCAGGTTGAGCGAGGAAAAAATCGTCTTCAACCGCATTCCTCCTGATCGGCTCAATCTGCCCCGAGCGCTTCGATCTTGGCGGCGCAGATGAAGTCGTTCTCCGAGATTCCTCCGATCGAATGCGTGCTGAACTCCACCCGGCAGCGGTTGTAGCCGACGCTCATGTCCGGGTGATGATCCTCGCGATGCGCGACCCAGGCGACCGCATTCACGAACGCCATGGTTTCGTGGTAGTTCTTGAACGACCAGCTCTTCGCGATCACCTTCCCGTCGAATGCCCAGCCGGGCACCTCCGCGAGCAGCGCATCGATCCGGGCGCGCGTGAGGGCCGGAGTCCCGGCGGGCAGCGGCCGACATTTCTTTCCCGCGAGCGTCGTCATGCTTCGCCTCCTAAGCTTGGCGCGCCCGCAGCCGCGCGATGCGCGTCACCGCGGGCGGGTGCGAATCGTAGAAAGCCGAGTGCAGGGGGTCCGGGGTGAGCGTGGCTGCGTTGTCCCGGTAAAGCTTCACCAGGGCCCGGACCAGGTCGCGGGCGTCGGCGTGGCGCGCCGCGTAGGCGTCTGCCTCGAATTCGTGGAGGCGCGAGTACAGGCTCGCGAGCGGTTGCAGCAGGAAAGTGAACACCGGCACCACCATGAAGAACAGCACCAGCGCCATGGCCGTGCCCTGCGAGCGCACGCCCAGCGCCGCGTAAAACCAATTCTGCCCGATCAGCCACCCCAGCAGCCACAGGAGCCCGAGGCTCGCGCCGAACACGAGCGCCAGGCGTTTCCACACGTGACGGCGGGCGAAATGCCCCAGCTCGTGCGCGAGCACCGCCTCGATCTCGGGAGGGGCGAGGCGCGAAATCAGCGTGTCGAACAGCACGATGCGCTTGGCCGCGCCGAAGCCGGTGAAATAGGCGTTGCCGTGGCTCGAGCGCTTCGAGCCGTCCATCACGAACAGGCCTCGCGCGCGAAATCCGCATTTGGCGAGCAGGGACTCGATCCGGGCGCGCAGACCCGCGTCCTCGAGCGGCGAGAACCGGTTGAAAAGCGGAGCGATCAGCGTCGGGTAGATCACGGCGAGGAGCAGGTTGAATGTCACCCAGGCGAGCCACACGTAGAGCCACCAGGCGCTGCCCATCCCCGCCATGAGCCACAGCACGAGGAAGA
>DASPXL010000132.1:0-10362 GCA_035637375.1 Burkholderiales bacterium | reverse complement strand
ACCCCGAGCGCGATGTCCAGCCCCAGCGACCCGGTCGACACGACCTGCACGTCCTGCGCGGCCTGGGAGTCCATCTTCATGATGGAACCCTTGCCGAACTGCTTTTCGATCTGCGCCAGGGCGGCTTGCAGGGCCTTGGCCTTGCCTTCTTCCATGACTTTCCCTTCGTTGACCATGGGATTATCCCTCATATTAAACGTTGCAGCGGACGCCGGCGCCGCATCCACGTCCCCCGTCGATCGGCGCAACCGAAACAAGAAACTGCCTCCTTGTCGCTCCCTCGCGTCAGCCTTCGAGGGGTGCTTCGCCGCTAGAACGCGCGGACGAAACAGCGGTTGACCTGGATTTTTATACAGTTCCGGACGAAATGCAAGCCCCCAAGACGAATCAAGGGCTTAGGCAGGCAAGCGCCGAGGGTTTCGCCGGCGGGCCCGGCATTCGGGGGGCCCGGCCGCCAAGTGATGTCTAGGTACAAGCCGGCCAAGGGGAATAGAATCCGCCTTTTACGTGAGGCTGGAACACGAAAGGCGGAGGAAGCGGCTCATGTGGACGGTATTGAATGCGGATGCGCTTCGAGAGGCCGCTCTGGTCACCGAGCCCTTTCCGCATCTCATCGTCGGCAACATCATCCGCCCGGAGGCTCTCCCGGAAGTGGTGGCGAGCTTTCCGCGCATCGGCAAGCGGGGGAGCTTTCCGCCGGAAGCCGTTTCGTGTTCGGGCCGCTTTGCGACGCTCATCGAGGAGATGCACAGCGTCGAGCTGAGGGACCTGGTGGGCGAGCGCCTGGGCATGGATCTGAAGGACAAGCCGCCGATGCTCACGGTTCGCGGCCGCACCGGGAAAAAGGACGGCCGCATCCACACCGATTCCAAATCCAAGCTGGTCACCGTTCTTCTCTACCTGAACCCCGGCTGGAGCGCGCCCGAGGGGCGCCTCCGGCTCCTCTACAACGACCGGGATCTGAGCCCTTACGCCGCGGAAGTGTCTCCGGATGCCGGACGATGCCTGATCTTCAAGGTCACGCCCAACTGCTGGCACGGACATGAGCCTTTCGAAGGCGAGCGGCGCACCATCCAGCTCAACTACGTCGCTTCCGAAGAAGCTCGCGCGCGGGACCTGAAGCGGCACCGCTTCAGCGCGTTCCTGAAAGGACTCCTTTCGAGGAAAGATGAAAAGAGTCCTGCTCATTAAGCTGACTTCCCTCGGCGACCTGATCCACGCGCTTCCGGCGCTGAGCGACGCGAAGAGCGCGCGTCCGGAACTCGAATTCGACTGGGTCATCGACGAGAATTTCCAGGAGATCGCCGCGTGGCATCCGGCGGTGAGGCGCGTCATCACGACCAATCACCGCAAATGGCGCGAAGCGCTGGCGCACCCGTCGACCCTGGGCTCCATTTCCCGCCTCGTCGCGGAGATCAGGGCCGTGGAATACTACCTCGTCATCGACGGGCAGGGCAATTTCAAGACGGCGCTGCTCTCGATGTTCACCAAAGGACCGCGGGCCGGCTTCGACCGGCACTCGGTGCGGGAATGGATCGCCCATCTCGCGTATCAAAGGCGGTTCGCCGCGTCCAAGAGCGCGCACGCCATCGACCGCCTGAGGCGCTTGTTCGCGTCCGCCCTGGACTACCCGATTCCCGTCTCGCCGCCCGATTTCCGGATCCAAAGAGAGCGGTTCGTCGAGCCGAAGGTCGATCTGCCCAGTGAGTACCTGGTCTTCGTCCACAACGCGAGCTGGAAGACGAAGCTCTGGCCCGAAGCGCATTGGGCGGAGCTCCTCAAGAAATCGGTTCAGGCCGGATTCAAGGTGCTGTTGCCCTGGGGAAACACTATGGAAGAGGCGAGAGCGAGGCGCCTCGCCGTCCATCCCGAGGTTCAGGTGCTGCCCAAGCTCACGCTTTCCGAAATGGGCTACGTGATCGAGAGGGCGAGGGCTTGCGTCTGCATGGACACGGGGCTCAGCCACCTGGTCGCGGCGCTGAACGTGCCTTCGATCACCCTCTACGGATCGACCGACTCCGGGCTCATCGGGGCATCCGGCTCCTCGCAGGTGCACCTGCGGTCCGACCTTCCCTGCTCTCCCTGCCGGAAAAAGACCTGCCGCTACACCAGAGGGGACAATCCGTGCCTGCAGCAAATCACGCCGGACAGGGTCTACACGGAGTTATTGCGCCAGGTCGGCCCGCGACACGGACCCGAAGTCAGGCAACTCCAAGCCTCACCGGAATCCGCCTCGGTCCGAAGGCTTTCTTGAACAGCTCGAAGCGTCCCTCGATCGCCCCGCCGCATTCCTTGCACCGGCCGTCCGCAGTGACACGGTAGTCGAGGATGCTGTACCAATCCCGCGCGATCACGGAGTGACCGCAGTGCGGGCAGTAGGTGCTGCCCCCTTCGGGATCGTGCACGTTGCCTGTATACACATAGTGCAGGCCGTATCCCAGCGCGATCTTGCGGGCGCGCGTCAGCGTCGCGGCCGGCGTGGGCGGTATGTCCATCATCTTGTAATCGGGATGGAAGGCGGTGAAGTGCAGCGGTACATCCGGCCCCAGTTCCGTTGCGATCCAGCGGCACTCGGCGTCGATCTCCGAGTCCGAGTCGTTCCTGCCGGGGATGAGGAGCGTCGTGATCTCGAACCAGACGCGGGTCTCGTGCCTGAGGTAGACGAGCGTGTCGAGGACGTCCTTCAGATGCGCGCTGCAGGTCCGGAAGTAGAACTCCTCGGTGAAGGCCTTCAGGTCGACGTTCGCCGCGTCCATCTTGGCGTAGAACTCGCGCCGCGGCCGATCGTGCATGTAGCCGGCGGTGACCGCCACGGCTTTCACGCCCGCCTCATGGCAGGCGTCGGCGATGTCCATCGCGTACTCCGCGAAGATCACCGGATCGTTGTAGGTGAAGGCGACGCTCCTGCAGCCCAGCTCGAGCGCGGAGCGCGCGAGCCGCTCGGGACTCGCGCTGTCGGCGAGGGTGTCGATGTCGCGCGACTTGGAGATGTCCCAGTTCTGGCAGAACTTGCAGGCGAGATTGCAGCCCGCGGTACCGAAGGACAGGATGCTCGAGCCCGGGTAGAAATGGTTGAGCGGCTTCTTTTCCACCGGGTCGATGCAGAAGCCCGAGGAGCGGCCGTAGGTGGTGAGCACCATTCGGTCGTGCTCGCGCATGCGCACGAAACACGCCCCGCGCTGACCCTCGTGCAGCCGGCAGTCGCGCGGGCACAGGTCGCACTGCAGCCTGCCGTCATCCAGCAGGTGCCACCAGCGGCCGACGTAGGGTTTTTCGAGCACGGCGCTCATTGCCGGAACTCCACTTCGCGCCATTTGAGCACGGTGTAGCGCTTCACCCGGCACTGCCCGGTGCTCGCGTTTTGCGGGATCCCCGCTTTTTGCTTGAGATGCGCGATGAACTGCTCCGGATCGGGCAGCCCTTCCCAGACCTGCGGGAGGAAAGTCGCCCGCTTTTCCCCGTCACCCTGCTCAAGGATGATCCCGTCCACGCCGGGGCGGAGCTGCGCGATGAGGTCCGCGTGGTCCTCGAACAGCAGCCGCTTCGGCGCCGAGAGCAGCGACACCTCGATATCCGTGCGCGAAAATTCTTCGCGCGCGAGAGGCTTGAAGCGCGTGTCCTGGAACGCCGCGGCGCGGGCGTTCTCGGCGACGTCATCGGCGAGGGGCCGCTGCGCTTCGAGTGTGCCGACGCAGCCGCGCAGCTCTTCGCCCAGTTGGAGCGTGACGAAGCTCGCGCGCCATTCCTTCAACCAGGGCTCGTCGACGTCCTGCACGCGGGAGCCCGTGCCGAGGACCTCCGAGATCGAAGCGCGCGCGATCTGCAAGAGCTTTCTTCCATGCTCCGCTTCGTAGCGCGGGCTCTCGGGGGCGAGCGCGAAGGAGGCGTAGCCGACCACCTGGTCCCTGCCGCCGGCGGTGTCGCCGGAATTGCGGCAGTCGAGCAGTTTCGGCGCGAGGCCTTTGCGCTTGGCCGCGATCAGGGCGCCCGCGACCGGCGTCGCCCCGCAGGCCTGCTCGTGCGAGATTTCCGCGTCGAAGCCGAGGATCGCCCGAACGGTGGCGCCGTCGATCCGGCGCGCTTCCTCGTAGGAATGGTAGTGCGAGAGGTCCGAGCTGATCACGATCAGCGTCTCGGCGCCGCCCCACAAGCGCTCGATCACTTCGGCGACCTTCTCGGGAGTCACGGCGCCGACCACCAGAGGCACGAGCGAGAATTCGCCCAGCACCTGCTGCAGGAACGGCAGCTGCACTTCGAGCGCGTGCTCCTGCGCGTGCGTTGCGGCCGATTCCACGACCTGAGGCAGATCGCGGATCGACGCGATCGCCTCGCAGTCGACTGGAACCCGGCCGAGCGGCGTCTCGAAAGCTCTGGCCGCGGGCAGCGCGAGGCCGCGCACGGGAACACGGTGGCAGGGGCCGAGGACCACCACGCGGCGGACGATGCCGCGCGCGGGACGCAGCAGGTCGTAGGCGCTCGCTGCGACCGGCCCGGAATAGATATAGCCGGCGTGAGGGACGATCACCGCCTTGGGAAATCCCGGCGCGAGAAGCGTTTCCTCGGTCTGGTCGAGATAGGCGGCGACTTCATCGGCGAGCGCGCGAGGATCGCCAGGATAGAAGAGCTTGGCAACCGCGGGCGGCCGCACGTCCGTATTCCGGGAAAGACTCATGCCCTCAATATAAGCCAGTTGCTCGCCGGACCCAAGCCTGCGCTTTTCAGCGCGGAAGCGGCCCGCGGTACCGGGCCGTCCACGGTTCGCGGACGTCTCTCACGCGCGCTTCCCCCGCCATGGTTTGACCGTCGACCTTGCCTTCGAGGGCGATGAGCCGGCCCCGATACAGCAGGCCGAAGCGAACGCTCACGCCGCGCACCGCCAAGTCCCTGAGCGGCAGAACCTCCTTCGCGTCTTTCGCGGTACCGCTCAGAGAGTCGGGTTCCTGCGCGATGTTCAGGGTCAAGGGCCCGCCGGCAAGCTTTGGGGGGAAAGACAGCTCCCAGACGCCCTGCACGCGCGCCGGAACGACGTAGTAAAAAAGCCGCGTCCACGCGGTGCCGCTGATCATCTCCTTTTCCGGGACGTCCATCGACAGCTCCTTGTCCGGCGGCCAGGGCGCAAGCGGGTAATCGTGCGACACGATGCGCGCGCCGGGACGCAGTTCCGCGCGGAGCTTGGGGACGAGGCGCGTGGTGAACCGCGGCAGCAGGTACAGCATCACCACGGACGCATCCTTGATGTCGGCCTCGAAGAGGTCGCCCTGCACGAATTTGACGCGATCGTCGACCCCCTCGTGCTTCGCCCCGATCCGCGCCATCTCGACCAGCTCGGTCTGCAGCTCGACGCCGACCCCGCGCGCGCCGAAGCGCTTCGCGGCGGCGATCACCAGGCGCCCGTCTCCCGAGCCGAGGTCGTACACGACGTCATCGCCGCGGATATCGGTGAGCTTGAGCATTTCATCGACGATCACCCAGGGCGTGGGGACGTAAGGGCCCGCGATGTTGTCTTTCTCCTCCGCGCTCTGCGCCGCGGCAGGCTGCGCCGCACCGAGCACCAGGGCGAGCGCAATGCAACGGACCCCCGAATTCATCCTTCCTCCAGTCTTTCGAGCAGGCCTTGCAGCGCGGCGATCACCGATTGCCGCCGCACGCTTTCGCGGCCGCCCGAAAAACGGCGGGTGACGCTTTCGGGAACCCTCCCCTTGCGGGACCATGCGAAGCACACCATGCCGACTGGCTTCTCCTTCGTGCCGCCGGTCGGGCCGGCGATGCCGGTCACCGCGACCGCAACCTGCGCGCGGCTGCGCGCGAGCGCCCCGGACGCCATTTCCCGCGCGGTCGCCTCACTCACCGCGCCGTGCCGGGAAAGAGTCCTGGCGCGCACGCCGAGCAGCTCCTTCTTGGCTCCGTTCGAATAGGTGACGAAACCGCGATCGAACCACTCGGAGCTTCCCGGCACGGAGGTCACCGCCTGCGCGATCCAGCCGCCGGTACAGGATTCCGCGGTCGCGAGCTCCAGGCCCCGCGCCTTCAGCCGGACGCCGATCCGCCTCGCCAGAGCCGGGAGCTTGTCGCGAGCCATCAGCCGAGGATCTGCTTCACGAGCGCCATGAGGAGCAGGGTGTAGAACGCCGCGACGATGTCGTCGAACATCACGCCGAGGCCCCCTTTCACCGAGCGGTCGATATGGCGGACCGGCGGGGGCTTGACCACGTCGAAGAAGCGAAACGCGACGAACGCGAACCCCCACCACGCCCAGTCGGCCGGCGAAAGCAGCAGCACCAGCAGCATCGCGACCACTTCGTCCCAGTTCATGGCGCCGTGGTCGGCGATGCCGAGGTCGCGGCCGGTGCGCTCGCAGGCCCAGATGCCGACCCCGAAAAAAACCACGATGAGCCCGAAGAGCGCGAGCGGCGGGAGCCACGCGTCGAGCACGATGAAGAGCGGAAACGCGAGCAGCGTGCCCACCGTGCCCGGGGCCGCCGGCGCGAGCCCCGTGCCGAACCCCAGGGCGATGAAATGGGCCGGGTGGGCGAAGGTGAAGCCGAGTGTGGGCCGCCAGATCATGCGAAGTGATCGAAGCCCTTGCGCGAAGCGGAAATGATCTTGCCCTGCGCGTCGCGCAGCGTCGCCACGGGCTTGCCCGGAACGGCGGCGCCGATGCGCGTGAGCGAGAGTCCCAGGTCGCCTCCGACCGCCTCGATCTCGGCGCGCTTCGAGGGCGGTGCCGTGAACACGAGCTCGTAGTCGTCGCCGCCTGCGAGCAGGCAATCGGCGGCGAGCGCCGGGTCCGCGCATTCGGCGATCGCTCGCGCGCGCGGCAGGCTCTCCCAGGCGAGCTCGGCGCCGACTCCGGAGGCTTCCAGGACATGGCCGAGATCGGCGAGCAGGCCGTCGGAGATGTCGATCGCGCTGCGCGCTAGGCCCCGCAGCCGTCCGCCCA
Organism: Burkholderiales bacterium; assembly: GCA_035637375.1. GTDB lineage: Bacteria > Pseudomonadota > Gammaproteobacteria > Burkholderiales > SG8-39 > VBDM01. The sequence continues at coordinate 3,422 of DASPXL010000132.1, read as the reverse complement.
GCTCGACACGCGGCTCGGGCGCGTGCAGGCGCTCGAGGCACGCCTCGCGCGCCGGACTTTCGAGCGTCACGCGACGTTGCAAGTAGGCGAGCGCGAGCGCCGCTTCGCCCGTCGCGCCCGACACCCAGATATCGTCCCCGGCGAGCGCGCCGTCGCGGCGCAGCGCGAGGTCCGCCGGCACTTCGCCGATCACCGTGACCGAGATCGCGAGCGGCCCCCGGGTCGTGTCCCCGCCGATAAGCTCCACTTCAAAACGCGCCGCGAGCCGGAAGAAGCCTTGCGCGAACGCGGCGATCCACTTCTCGTCCGCCTCGGGCAGCGCGATCGCGAGGGTGGCCCAGCGCGGGTCGGCGCCCATCGCGGCGAGATCCGAGAGGTTGACCGCGAGCGCCTTGTGCCCGAGCTTGCCGGGCTCGGCATCCGGAAAAAAATGGCGCCCGGCGAGCAGCATGTCGGTCGAGACCGCGAGCGTCATGCCGAGCCGGGGCTGGAGCAGCGCGCAGTCGTCGCCGACCCCGAGCACCGCCGTCGGCGCGGGTCGGGTGAAGTACTTCCGGATGATGTCGAACTCGGAGGCCACCGGTATCAGTACGTCCTTCGCGCCCTTCGCCGTCAAGCTCTTTGCTTTCTTTCGTCCGGACGCAGCGTCAAAGCGAGCTTGTCGAGCACGCCGTTCACATACTTGTGGCCGTCGGTTCCGCCGAACGACTTGGCGAGCTCGACCGCCTCGTTGATCACGACCTTGTAGGGGATATCGGGGGCGTTCTTCAGCTCGAACGCCGCGAGCAGCAGGATCCCGCGCTCGACCGGCGAGAGCTCCTTGGGCTTGCGATCGAGCGCGGGCGCGATCAGCTGCTCGAGCGCGCCGGCGTGCTCGATCGTGCCCTGGAGGAGGCGCGCGAAGTACTTGGAGTCGGCCTTGCCGAATTCCTTGGATTCAGCCAGCTGGGCCTGCAGGCCGGCCGCGTCGTCGCCCGAGAGCTGCCACGCGTACAGGCCCTGCAGCGCGAGCTCGCGCGAGCGGCGCCGCGCCGATTTCATTTGTGGCTCTTGGTGATGTTCTTGCCGAGGTTCGCCATCTCCACCGCGACCTCGGCGCAGTCCCTGCCCTTTTGCGCGGCGCGCGCCTGAGCCTGCTCCTCGGTGTCGGTGGTGAGGATGCCGTTCGCCACCGGGACGCCGCTGTCCAACTGCACCTGCGCGAGGCCCGAGGCCGATTCGTTCGCGACGATGTCGAAATGACGGGTCTCGCCGCGTATGACCGCGCCGAGCGCGATCAGGGCGTCGTACTTTTCCGTGTTGGCGAGCCCCTGCAGGGCGAGCGGCGCCTCGAGCGAGCCCGGCACCGAAACCACCGTGAGCGCCGTGACGCCGAGCTCGGCGAGCCGCTTGCGGCAGGCCTCGAGCATCGCGACGCCGATTCTCTCGTTGAAGCGCGAGCGCACGATACCGACCCGCAGGCCCTCCCCGATCAAGTCGGGCTTGATCTCCGTCATCAGGAGTCCCGCGTCTTCGCCGCCTTTTCCGCGTAGCCGGTGACCTCGAGCTCCCATCCTGCCATGCTGGGCATTTTGCGGGGCGAGGCCATCAGGCGCATCTTGCCGACCTTGAGATCGCGCAGGATCTGAGCGCCGATCCCGTAGGTGAGGAAATCCATCCTCGAGGGCCCCTCCGGCCGCTCGGGCGATGCGACGCGCTCGATCAGCTGAGCGGGGCTCTGCGCGCAGTCGAGCAGCACCATGATCCCCTTGCCCTCGGCGGCGATCCGCTCGAGCGCGTCGTCCACCGACCACGAGTGCGTCCCCGGGCCCGCTTCCAGCAGGTCGAGGAGCGAGAGCGGCGCGTGCACGCGCACCAGCGTCTCCCTGTCCGGCGCGATCTCGCCGCGCACGAACGCAAGCTGGGTCTCCCCCGACAGCTTTTCCAGGTAGGCGATCAACCTGAACGGCCCGAAGCGCGTCTGGATCGTGCGCTCGGTGACGCGCTTGATGAGCGACTCGTTCTGGCTGCGGAAATGGATGAGGTCGGCGATCGAGCCGATCTTGAGCCCGTGCTGCTTCGAGAACTCGATCAGATCCGGCAGCCGCGCCATGGTGCCGTCGTCCTTCATGATCTCGCACAGCACCGCCGCCGGGTGAAGGCCCGCGAGCTGCGCGAGATCGCAGCAGGCTTCGGTGTGGCCGGCGCGCACCAGCACCCCGCCCGCTTGCGCGATCAGCGGAAACACGTGACCCGGCTGGACGATGTCCGCCGGCGTCGCCTTGGGCGAGGCCGCCACCTTGATGGTGTGCGCGCGGTCCGCCGCGGAGATGCCCGTGGTCACGCCCGATGCCGCCTCGATGGATACGGTGAAGTTGGTCCCGTGCACCGAGCGGTTGCGCGCGACCATCGGAAGGAGGTTCAGGCGCTCGGCGTGCGCCTCGGTGATCGGCATGCAGATGAGGCCCCTGCCGAACTTCGCCATGAAATTGATCTTCTCCGCGGTGACGAATTCCGCGGCGAAGATGAGATCGCCCTCGTTCTCGCGATCCTCGTCGTCGACGAGGACCGCCGTCCGGCCCGCTTTCAGCTCGGCGATGATTTCCTGGATTGAATTGAGGCTCATGAGCGTCGCCCGTTTCTATGCGCGGATTTTACGCCTATCGGCGCTGCAACGGCCCGCGGCTACAAGATGATCCCTCATCCCCATCCCTTCTCTCGGCGGGAGAAGGGTGTTAACTTCCCTCTCCCTCCGGGAGAGGGACTGAGGGTGAGGGAAAGAGTTACTGCTCCGCGCCCTGCTCCTGGCCTTCGATCTTCTCGCGGATGCGCGCGCCCTTGCCCGAGAGCTTGCGCATGTAATAGAGCTTCGCGCGGCGCACGTCGCCTTTGCGCTTGAGCTCGATCGAGGCGATCATCGGCGAATAGGTCTGGAAGGTGCGCTCGACGCCCTCGCCCGAGGACACCTTGCGCACCGTGAACGAGGAATTGATGCCGCGGTTTTTCTTGGCGATCACCACGCCCTCGTAAGCCTGTACGCGCTTGCGCTCGCCTTCGACGACGCTCACGTTCACGATCACCGTGTCGCCCGCGGAAAACTCGGGGAGCTTGCGCCCCATGCGCTTGATCTCTTCCTCTTCGAGCTTCTGGATCAGGTTCATCGCCTTACTCCTTGTCCAATTCCTTCTTGAATTCATCGAGCAGCTTGCGTTCGACCTCGCTCATCCCGCGCCGCTCGAGGAGCTCCGGCCGCCTCAACCAGGTGCGGCCGAGCGACTGCTTCAACCGCCAGCGCTCGATTCTCGCATGGTGCCCTGACATCAGCACCGGCGGCACGGCTTCACCCTCGTACACCTCCGGCCGCGTGTACTGCGGGCAGTCGAGCAGCCCGTTCACGAACGAGTCCTGCTCGGCCGACAACCCGTCTCCGAGCGCTCCCGGCA
>DASPXL010000131.1:0-2278 GCA_035637375.1 Burkholderiales bacterium | reverse complement strand
GCTGCGCGAAGACGGCAAGCCGGGAAACGCCGCTGTGACCGGACAGATCGACGAGGATGTCGATCCCGTCGCGGTTGATCGTCTCGGCGAGGCTCGCATCGGACATCGAAGCCGCGTCGCGCCAGACATCCGCGCGCGAGCGCACCTGCCGCGTGACCTCGTCCGTCGCGGCGCCGGCCGAGTAGCAATAGACCTGGCAGACGGACCGGTCGTGCCGCTCGAGCAAGGGGATCGCGAAAAGCGCGACCGGGTGGAAGTAGAAATCGCCCGAAACGTAGCCGATGCGAAGACGCCGCTCCGGGTCCCTGGAATCGCGGAACGGCTCGAACCGCGAAGGATGGGCTTTTTCGAGCCGCGCACCGAACGCCTCGTGTCTGGAAAAAAGGGCGTCTCCGGAGATCTTTTCCGAGAAATTGAGCGCGAACAACTCCCCGGACTCCTGATCGAATCCGTCGGGATCGAGCTTCTGGCGGGCCCTGAGGATTTCCACCGCCTCGTCGACGCACGACTGGCCGAGAAGGACCGTCCCCAAATTCCGGTAAGCCGCAAAAAATCTGGGATCGATTTCGATTGCGTGCCGCAGCGCGGCTTCCGCGTCGGCCAATCTGCCCAGCTTCCTCAGCACCACCGCGTAGTTGAACAAGGCCCCGGCCCAGTCCGGCCGCAGTCTCAGCGCGAGCTCCAGCGCGGCCAGCGCGGCGGGAAGGTTTCCCTTCGATTCGTGGACATTGGACAGCGCGACCTGCGCCTCGGGAAACTCGGGCTTGCGCTCCAGCGCGGAACACAGCAGCCGTTCGGCGCGCGCAAGCTCCCCGCGCGCATAGAGCAGGTTGCCGAGATTGTAGTTCGCAAACGCGTCGTCGGGATCGAGCGCGAGCGCCGCCTCGTATGACCGGAGCGCGCCCTCGGCGTCGCCGACGGCCTGGAGCCCGATGCCGAGATTGAGGTGCGCTCTTGCGTATCGAGGGGCGGCACGCACCGCCATGCGGTACTGCTCGCAGGCCTCCTGCGGATTGCCCGAGCTTTCCGCGCGGATGCCCTCGGCTATCATCAGGTCGGCGGATTGCCTTGCGGAAGCTTCCGCAGCGGGACTGCGCGTAGAGCCGCCGCGCAACCTGTCCAGTCGATTCGTCAGCCGAATAAGCAGCCTTTGCAGCATGCTCAACCTGCGCCCCGCGCCCGCATCGCCGGCATCCCGGGCAGGCGCCTACTTCAGCGCCGATTTCAGGAGCTTCCCCATCTCGGCGGGGTTTTTCGTGACCTTGATGCCGCACTCTTCCATGACCGCCAGCTTCTCCTGCGCCGTGCCTCTGCCGCCGGAGATGATGGCGCCGGCGTGGCCCATGCGTTTTCCGGGCGGCGCCGTGACCCCGGCGATGAAGCCGACGACGGGCTTCTTCATGTTGGCCTTCACCCAGCGCGCGGCGTTCTCCTCGTCCGAGCCGCCGATCTCGCCCACCATGATCACGGCGTCGGTCTCCGGATCGTCGTTGAACATCTTCAGCACGTCGGTGTGCTTCAGGCCGTTCACCGGGTCGCCGCCGGTCCCGACGCACGAAGACTGACCGAGCCCGAGCTCCATCAGCTGCCCGACCGCCTCGTAAGTGAGCGTGCCCGAGCGCGACACGACTCCGACGCGGCCTTTCTTGTGAATGTGCCCGGGCATGATGCCGATCTTGATCTCGTCGGGCGTGATGACCCCGGGGCAGTTGGGGCCGACGAGCTTCGTCCTCCTGCCCTGCATCCTGTACTTGGTGCGGATCATGTCGCGCACCGGGATGCCCTCGGTGATGCAGATCACCAGGTCGAGGTCCGCCTCCACCGCTTCGTCGATCGCCGCGGCGGCGAACGGCGGCGGCACGTAGATCACCGATACGTTCGCGCCGGTCTTTTGCTTCGCTTCCTTCACCGTGGCGAAAATCGGGATGCCTTCGTAGGATTCACCGGGCTTCTTCGGGTTGACGCCGGCGACATAGCAGTTCTTCCCGTTCGCGTACTCCTTGCCCATCCTGGTGTGGAATTGCCCGGTCTTGCCGGTGATGCCCTGCGTCATCATCCGGGTATTTTTGTTGATGAGGATAGACATCAGCGCTTCCCCTTCGACGCTGTAACTACTTTTTGCGCCGCATCGGCCATATTGCTGCCGGAGATGATCGGCAGTCCCGATTCGGCGAGAATTTTCTTGCCGAGATCGACGTTGGTGCCTTCCAGGCGCACCACCAGCGGCACCCTGAGGCTCACCTCCCTTGCCGCGGCGACCACGCCCGCCGCGATCACG
>DASPXL010000130.1:0-9077 GCA_035637375.1 Burkholderiales bacterium | reverse complement strand
TCCGACGTGATCGAGGAGCTGAGCCGACAGCTTGAGGCCGCCGGCTACAAGCCGGACCAGAAGGCGCTCAGCGCCTGGTGGTCCCAGATCGGGCTGTGGAAATCCAAGGACTGCCTGAAATACGACAAGAAAAGCAAGATCATCAAACCGCAGTTCGTGTTGGAGAGACTTTACGAAATCACCAAAGGCGATGCATTTATCACTTCCGATGTCGGCCAGCACCAGATGTGGGCGGCGCAGTTCTACAAATTCGACAAGCCGCGGCGCTGGATCAACTCCGGGGGCCTGGGCACCATGGGCTTCGGCCTGCCTGCGGCCATGGGCGTTCAGTTCGCGAACCCGGGCGCGACGGTCGCTTGCGTCACCGGCGAGGCGAGCATTCAGATGTGCATCCAGGAGCTGTCGACCTGCAGGCAATACCGGCTCCCGATCAAGATCGTGAACCTCAACAACAAGTACATGGGCATGGTGCGCCAGTGGCAGCAGTTCTTTCACGGCAACCGCTACTCGGAGTCGTACATGGACGCGCTGCCCGACTTCGTCAAGCTCGCCGAGAGCTACGGCCACGTCGGCATCAAGGTGGAGGAGCCCGGCGACGTCGAGCCGGCGCTTAAGGAAGCATTCAAGCGCAAGAACGACTTGGTGTTCCTCGATTTCGTCACCGACCAGACCGAGAACGTTTATCCGATGGTCCAGGGCGGCAAGGGCCTGACCGAGATGATCCTTGCCGAGGAGCTGTAAGCCCGGCACACGCGGGTTCGATCAACGTTGGCTGAAGGGAGCTTGGTCCGGCGGCGCCACGAGCGCCGCGTCACAAGGGCGCGGAACGCGCCGAGGGCCGGGCCTTTAGCGAGGGGACCATGCGACACATCATTTCCATCATGCTCGAAAACGAGCCGGGGGCTCTTTCGAGGGTCGCGGGTCTGTTCTCGGCGCGCGGCTACAACATCGAAACGCTCACCGTGGCGCCGACCGAAGATGCCTCACTTTCGCGCATGACTATCGTCACCACCGGGTCGGACGACGTGGTCGAGCAGATTACGAAACAGTTGAACAAGCTCGTCGAGGTGGTCAAGGTCGTCGACCTGTCGGAAGCGGCCCACATCGAGCGCGAGCTGATGCTGATCAAGGTTCGGGCGATGGGAAAAGAGCGCGAGGAGATGAAGCGCATGTCCGATATCTTCCGGGGTCGAATTATCGACGTCACCGAGAACACGTATACCATCGAGCTCACGGGCACCGGAGCCAAGCTCGATGCTTTCATTCAGGCGCTCGAGCACAGCTCTATCCTGGAGACGGTGCGAACCGGCGCTTCGGGCATCGGGCGCGGCGAGAGGGTCTTGAAGGTCTGAGCCCGCGCGCCGCCGAACCAAAAGGAAAGAGCATGAAAGTCTATTACGACAAGGACGCGGACCTGTCGCTCGTCAAGGGCAAGAAGGTCACTATCGTGGGCTACGGCTCGCAGGGGCACGCCCACGCGCTCAATCTGAACGACTCGGGAGTGAAAGTCACCGTGGGCCTTCGCAAGGGCGGCGCCTCCTGGGACAAGGCAGGTAAAGCCGGCTTGAACGTCAAGGAGATTTCCGAAGCGGTAAGGGGCGCCGACTTCGTCATGATGCTGATGCCCGACGAGCACATCGCCGCGGTGTATAAGACCGACGTCGAACCGAATATCCGCAAGGGCGCGACGCTCGGGTTTGCTCATGGATTCAACATTCACTATGGCCAGGTCGTGCCGCGCGAGGATCTCGACGTCGTGATGATCGCGCCGAAGGCCCCCGGTCATACGGTGCGCTCGACTTACACCCAGGGCGGTGGCACGCCGATGCTCATAGCGGTGTATCGCGACGAGAGCAAAAGGGCGCGTGATCTCGCTCTGTCCTACGCGGCGGCGATCGGCGGGACCCGTGCCGGTGTGATCGAAACCACGTTCAAGGAAGAGACGGAAACCGACCTGTTCGGCGAGCAGACGGTGCTTTGCGGCGGCTGCGTCGAGCTCGTAAAAGCGGGTTACGAAGTGCTTACCGAGGCGGGCTACGCGCCAGAGATGGCCTATTTCGAGTGCCTTCATGAACTCAAGCTTATCGTCGACCTGATGTACGAGGGCGGCATCGGCACCATGAACTACTCGATCTCGAACAACGCCGAGTACGGTGAATACGCGACGGGACCGAAGATCATCACAGAAGAAACGAAGAAGGCGATGCGCTTGGCGCTCGCTCGCATCCAGTCGGGCGAATACGCGAAGGACTTCATCCTGGAGAATCGCGCCGGCGCACCGACCCTGCTCTCTCGCCGTCGCATGACCGCCGAGCATCCGATCGAGGTCGTGGGGGAGAAATTGAGGGCAATGATGCCCTGGATCAAGAAGAACAAGCTTGTCGACACGAGCAGGAATTGATCTTCTCGCCACGGTCGTCGCAGAGCGCCGGGCAAGCCAGCAATGAGCGCGAGCTACCCTCACCCGATCATCGCCCGTGAAGGCTGGCCGTTTCTCGCCGTTACGGTCCTCATGGCGGCGGCGGCGGGCTGGTTCTGGAGCTGGTGGTCGGTGCCGTTCTGGCTCGCGGCGCTTTTCGTGCTGCAGTTTTTTCGCGACCCGCCTCGGGCGGCGCCGGGCGATTCGCAAACGGTCGTCTCTCCTGCCGACGGACGCGTCGTCGCGGTGGAACGGTCCCACGATCCCTACCTGGAGCGCGACGCGATCAAGGTCAGCGTATTCATGAACGTCTTCAATGCGCACTCCAACAGGTCGCCCGTGGACGGCGAGGTGAAGAAGCGCTGGTACAATCCCGGGCGCTTCCTGAACGCCGCGCTCGACAAGGCGTCGCTGGAGAACGAGCGCAACGCGCTCTGGCTGCGCACCCCCGGGGGCGCCGATGTCACCTGCGTACAGATTGCCGGACTCGTCGCGAGACGCATACTCTGCCATGCTCGCGAGGGCGACGTTCTTGCGCGCGGCCAGCGCTTCGGCTTCATCCGCTTCGGCTCCCGCGTGGACGTCTATGTCCCGTCCAACGCCGCGCTCGTGGCGGCGCTGGGCGACAAGGTCCATGCAGCGAGCACGGTGATCGCAACGCTTCCACGCCATGCTTGAACGCGGTTTCCACAGGCCGCTGCTGAACACCGAGATCCGCAGACGCGGCATCTACCTGCTGCCCAACCTTTTCACCACGGCGGCGCTGTTCGCGGGCTTTTACGCAATCGTGATGGCGATGAATCAGCGCTTCGACAACGCCGCGGTCGCCGTCTTCATCGCGATGATCCTCGATACCCTCGACGGGCGCGTGGCGCGATTGACGCGGACCCAGAGCGCGTTCGGCGCGGAGTACGATTCGCTCTCCGACATGGTCTGCTTCGGCGCTGCGCCGGCCCTCATCATCTACGAGTGGGCGCTGAAGGACCTGGGGCGCTTCGGCTGGATAGCGGCGTTCGTCTATTGCGCCGGGGCGGCGCTCCGTCTGGCGCGCTTCAACACCAATATCGAGGTGGTCGACAAGCGCTTCTTTCAGGGGCTGCCGAGCCCCGCCGCTGCGGCGCTGGTGGCGGGATTTCTGTGGCTTGCGAGCGACAACAAGATTCCGGTGGACGCGTACGGCATGCCCTGGGTGGCTGCGTTTCTGACGCTTTATGCGGGGATCACCATGGTGAGCAACGTGCCCTTCTACAGCTTCAAGGACATCAACATGCGCCGGTCCGTGCCGTTCGCAGTGATCCTGCTGATCGTCCTCGGATTTGTTCTCGTCTCCTCCGATCCCCCGATCGTGCTGTTTCTCCTGTTCGTGGCCTACGGGTTATCGGGCTATGCGCACTGGCTTTGGAAGAAGCGCAAACCCCGGCAGCCCACCCAGTTGCAGTAGCGCGGGAAACCCGTTATATTGCGACGCATGCAATTCCGCACCACCGCTCTCAGCCTTACCCTCGGCAGCCTGCTTCTCGCCGGTCTGCTGCTGCGCCTCGCGCGCACATAACTTCACACTCCCAATTCGGCAGTACCCGGTCGCGGCGCAAGCAGGCGCCGCGGATGCTTTCACGATTTCATCCTGGAGCGGCACCATGAAAGACAAATTGATCATATTCGACACCACCATGCGCGACGGCGAGCAGAGCCCCGGTGCCTCGATGACCAAGGAGGAAAAGTTGCGCATTGCGAGGCAACTGGAACGCATGCGCGTGGATGTGATCGAGGCGGGCTTCCCGGCCTCTTCGAACGGCGATTTCGAGGCGGTGCAGGCGGTTGCGGGCGTGATCAAGGACTCGACGGTGGCCGGCCTGTGCCGCGCCAACGATCGCGACATCCAGCGCGGGATCGATGCGCTGGAGAAAGCGAAATCCGGACGCATTCACATTTTCATCGCGACGAGCGCGCTCCATATGGAAAAGAAGCTGCGCATGACGCCGGAGCAGGTGCTCGAGCAGGCGACGCAGTCGGTGCGCTTCGCGCGCAAGCACCGCGACGACATCGAGTTCTCGCCCGAGGACGGCAGCCGCTCCGACCCCGATTTTCTCTGCCGCGTGCTCGAGGCGGTGATCAAAGAAGGCGCCAATACCATCAACATCCCAGATACGGTCGGTTACGCGGTGCCCGAGCAGTTCGGCGAGTTCATCAGGAAGCTGCGGGAGAGGGTGCCTAACTCCGACAAGGCGGTGTGGTCCGTGCACTGCCACAACGACCTCGGCATGGCGGTGGCGAACTCGCTCGCGGCGGTCACGATCGGGGGCGCGCGCCAGATCGAGTGCACGATGAACGGCCTGGGCGAGCGCGCTGGCAACACTTCGCTCGAGGAGGTGGTGATGGCGGTGCGGACCCGCGGTGACTTCTTCAACCTCGCGACGCGCATCGACACCAGCCAGATCGTGCCGGCCTCGCGTCTCGTGTCCCAGATCACCGGATTCGTGGTGCAGCCCAACAAGGCGGTGGTGGGCGCGAACGCCTTTGCCCATGCTTCCGGAATCCACCAGGACGGCGTGCTGAAGAGCCGCGACACCTACGAGATCATGCGCGCGGAGGACGTGGGATGGACCGCGAACAAGATCGTGCTCGGCAAGCTTTCGGGCCGAAGCGCCTTCCGCCAGCGGTTGAAGGAGCTCGGTATCGAGCTCGACGGAGAGGACGCCTACAACAAGGCGTTCCAGCGTTTCAAGGACCTTGCCGACAAGAAGGCCGACATCTTCGACGAGGACCTGCACGCGCTGGTTTCCGACGGAGCGACGGCCGCCGCGGCGGAGCACTGGCAGTTGGTGCGCATGAGCCAAGCGAGCGGCACCGGCGAGCGTCCGCACGCGAAGCTCGTGCTCGCCGAGGCCGGTAAGGAGCGCAAGGCCGATGCCGACGGCGACGGCCCGGTGGATGCGACTTTCAAGGCGATCGAACGAGTGGCCAAGAGCGGCGCCGAACTGCTGCTCTATTCGGTCAATGCGGTCACGCAGGGAACCGAGTCGCAGGGCGAAGTGACGGTGCGTCTCGCGAAAGGCGGGAGGATCGTCAACGGCGTGGGCGCCGACACCGATATCGTCGTCGCTTCGGCCAAGGCCTACGTCAATGCCCTCAACAAGCTTCAGAGCAGGATGGAGCGGATCAACCCACAGGTGTGAAGGCGATCGCGCCCGCTGGGGCGTTCACCGCGCGAGTTTCAGCGCCGTTGTAGCGAGCCTTCGGCCGAGCGCCCGGCACAGACTCCGCTCGGTCTCGTCGAAGCCGCGGTCCGAGGCGAGGCCGGACACGTGGGTCGCGCCGTAAGGCGTGCCGCCCGAGCGCGTGTCGAAGAGCTCGCGCTCGGTGTAAGGGAGCCCCACGACCAGCATGCCGTGGTGGAGCAGCGGCAGCATCATCGACACCAAGGTGGTTTCCTGGCCGCCGTGCAGGCTCGCGGTGGAAGTGAAGAGCGCCGCGGGCTTGCCGGCGAGCGCGCCCTTCAGCCACAGATCCGAGGTTCCGTCCCAGAAATGCTTCATCGGGGCCGCCATGTTGCCGAAGCGCGTCGGACTGCCGAGCGCAATCCCTAGGCATTCTTCGAGGTCGCGCGGCTCGCAGTAAGGCGGGCCGGAAGGCGGAATGGCCGGCTCGGCGCCTTCGGTGACGCTCGAGACGCGCGGCACGGTACGCAGCCGGGCGGCCGCGCCTTCGATTTCCTCGATGCCGCGCGCGATCCATTGGGCCATCTCGCGCACCGAGCCGCGATGGCTGTAGTAGAGAACCAGGATGTCGCTCATCGGAAAGGGGCGGTAGGGCCGCTGTTATTATAGGCGACGTTCACGCCTCCGATTGACGCATTCCATGACTCGAGCGCTGCGACGGCTGGGCCGCTTTCTCCTTCACGTGGCGAGACGCTTCGACGAGGTCCGTTGCCTCCAGATCGCCTCGAGCCTCACGTTTACGACGCTGCTTGCGCTGGTGCCGCTCGTGACCATTGCCCTGACGCTCATGTCGGCATTCCCGGTCTTCTCCGGCCTCGGGGAGCATATCCATCAGTTCCTGCTCGCCAACATGCTGCCGGAGGCCGCCGGGAAAGTCGTCACCGGCTATATCGAGCAGTTCTCCGGCCGCGCCGGAAGACTGACCGCGCTCGGTACCGCGGTGCTCGCCGTCACTGCATTCATGATGATGTTCACGATCGAGCGGGCGTTCAACTCCATCTGGCGGGTTTCACGTGCGCGTCCCGTCGCGCAGCGCGTCCTGATCTATTGGGCGACGCTCACGCTGGGCCCCGTGCTGATCGGCGTGAGCCTGTCGATCACTTCGTACATTATCAGCACGTCGCTCGGCTATGCCACGCAGGTTCCGCTCGCGGGCGCGGCGATCGTCGGACTCGCTCCCTTCGTGCTCGCCTGCGCGGCGTTCACATTTCTCTACTATGTGGTGCCGAATCGCGCGGTCAGGCTGCGCCACGCGCTTTTGGGAGGCTTCGTCGCGGCGCTTGCGTTCGAGATCATGAAGCGCGGGTTCGCGCTCTATATAGCGAAATTCCCCACCTATACATTGGTCTACGGGGCGTTTGCCGTGATCCCGATTTTCCTCCTGTGGATCTACTTCTCCTGGGTGGTGATCGTGATCGGCGCATTGATCGCGGCGCTCGCGCCGGATTTTGCGGCGCTGGGCGACGCCGGCAGCCCTTCGAGAACCGGCATCGGCGATGTGCTGGAGGTGCTCCTGATCCTCGCGCGCGCCCAGCAGGACCTCGAGCTGATCGAGCTTGCGCAGATCGCCCGGCGCGCGTCGCTCACGGGCGATCAGGCCGAGACTATCCTTCAGCGCATGGTTGCGCGCGGGTGGGTGACGAGGTCCGCCGGGGACCGTTATGGACTGGTCTGCGACACCGAGAAGCTGCTCATGGCTGAGGTCTATCGCGAGTTCGTGCTGGACGGCAGAGGGCTCGCGGGCGCGGCGCGCAGCGATGCCGTGAGAGCGTTCCTGGAACGATTCGCCGGGCGCGCCGACGACGCCCTGAACCTGCCGCTCAAACGCCTGCTGGAGAGCGAGGCCGCCTGAATCGGCTAGAATCGCCGGGCCTGGAGCCGCTGATGCCGACCCAATGAAGACGATCCCGCGCGCCGAGCGCCTGATCGTAGCCCTCGATGTTCCGAGCGCCGAAGCGGCGAAGTCGCTCGTACAGCGTCTCGGGGACAGCACGAGCTTCTACAAGATCGGCCTGCAGCTATTCATGGCCGACGGCTACTTCGGCCTGATCGATTGGCTCGCGCGCCAGGGGAAGAAGGTGTTCGTCGATCTGAAATTCTTCGATGTTCCGGAAACCGTCGGAGCGGCGGTGCGGGGACTCCGCGGCCGGGGAGTGACTTTTGCGACCGTGCACGGCAACCAGCCGATTCTCGAGGCGGCGGGAAAGGAAAAGGGGGAGGTGAAGATCCTCGCCGTCACCGCGCTCACCAGCCTCGATCAGGGCGATCTCGAAGATCTCGGCTTTCAATGCGATATCCAGAAGCTGGTGCTGTCGCGCGCACGGCGGGCGCTCGAGGCCGGCTGCGACGGGGTGATTTCCTCGGGGCTGGAGGCGCCGTTGCTCAAGCGGGAGCTCGGCGGGCGGTTGCTGGTCGTGACGCCGGGAATCCGCCCGGTACAGAATCGGCCGAGCGACGATCAGAAGCGCACGGTCGACGTCGCGCAGGCGTTCGCCAACGGCGCCGATTACATCGTCGTCGGCAGACCGATTCATCAGGCGTCCGACCCTCGGGCCGCGGCGCTGGGAATTCAGGCCACTATCGCGGCCGTATTTTCGGCGTGACGTGGCGCGGCGACTACCCGGGTGAGGCGCGAGGGCTGAGTAAGGGCAAGTTTGCCCTGATAGCGCCAGACGCCGCGCCAGGCGCCGATCACGAGACCGGGATATCCGGGCCTGCCCGCCGTGCCGTTGTAGCGGCCCAGCGCGCGTACCAGGTCGCCTTTCTCGACGCGGAGGTAGTGCTTCAGAATGACGCAGCCGTAGCGCAGGTTGGTGCGCAGACTGAACAGGTTGTCGCCCTTGCGGCCGACCACCCCCACCCAGAACGGCATGACCTGCATGTAACCCCGGGCGCCGGAGCGCGATACGGCGTACTTGCGGAAATTGCTCTCGACCTGGATCAACGCGAGCACGAGCTGCGGATCGAGCCCGGCACGGATCGCCTCGAAATGTATCGTGCGCAGGAATTCCACGCGGGACTGGAAGCTGGGAATTCGGGTTTCCAGGCGCTGCGACATCTCGGTGAGCCAGTTGACCGCCTCGGCCGAATCGGTGAAGCCATGACGCGGCGCCGGCTTGTCCGCGATCGAGGCCTGCAGGTCCGCGCGTACTTCGGCGGCAAGCGGCTCGTAGATCTGGTCCCCCGCCGGAGCGTAGCCGGGAAGCGCGATCGCGAGCAGGCCGAGAGCGGCGCGCTTCATCGTGAACTCGGGCGCAGCGGCGCAAGCGGATCGCCGAGCGGGAACTTTTTCGCTTCCTTCTCTCGCCGGCCCTGATACTCGACCACGCCTTCCTTGAGTCCGCGCTCGCCGACGACGATGCGGTGGGGAATGCCGATCAGCTCGATGTCGGCGAACATCACGCCCGGCCGCTCGTCGCGGTCGTCGAACAGCACCTCGA
>DASPXL010000129.1:0-4243 GCA_035637375.1 Burkholderiales bacterium | reverse complement strand
CGCTTCTTCTCAGCGAGCGGATACGTCGTCGGCGCCTGTCGCACCATCGACGTGAAAGCGCACAGCTCCTCCAGCCATCGCAGCCTGTCTATCTCCGGAACCTTGAGATAGGCGCGAACGCGTTCCTCGGTGGTCTCGTATTCGTAATCGATCTTGGCCACGCTAGTCCCTCTTGCCTGTCACTCGACGCGCGATCTTGAGTGCTTCGATGTCGGAGGCATCCTGCTTGCGTCCGGTGCCTGTCTTGAGCGATATCAGGTCGTCTATGGAGGCCAGGCTCAAGCGCACGCCGCCCACCTCCTTTTCGATCCGGTTGCCGTGCATTTGTTCGAAGGGTACCGCCGGGCGCACGATGATGTCCACGGTCGGCACGTTGGGAGACGCGGGCCGGAGCGGGAAAGCGATGAGGTGCTTCTCGCGAACCCATGCGTCGAGCTGCTTCGCGTCGCACAGCGACTCAATCGAAACGGGCAGCGAGGGTTTCAGCTTGAGCCTTGTCGCGGCGGCGAGGAAACGGCGCAGGTTGCTCTCGTCCATCGCAAGGACGAGGTCCACATCCATGGTCGCGCGCTCCACCCCATGCAGGTTGATGGCGAGTCCGCCGACGACGACGTAGTCGACGCTTTCCTCCTGCAGCGTTCTGAACAGATCGAGATAGAACATCGCGCATCCCCGACGTGGAGCCGCTATTGTATGCTTGAGCGTAATTGTGGATCATCCCGGGGGAGGACGGATGCGCAATGGAGAACACACGAAGCGAACTCTTCACGTCATCGCGGCGATCGCTGCCTTCGGCTTGGCGGCCATGACCGGCGGCGCTTCGGCACAGCAGAAAACCGTCGTGATCCTCGGCACCGCGACCCCCGGCGGCGGCTTTCCCGTATACGGCGCGGCCTACTCGAGCGTTCTCAACGAGATGGACACTACGCTCTCGGTCGAGCCGAAGAACACCAAGGGCAGCACCGAGAACATTCCGCTCCTCGAAGCGGGCAAGATCGACATCGGCCAGGCGACGGGCGAAGTCACCTACGAGGCGCTCCAGGGAATCGGCCGGCCGAAGGCCGACTTGCGCATCATCAACGCGATGTATTCCAACTTCGGCATGTTCGTGCTGCGCGCGGACAGCCCGGCGCGAACGATCGGCGACCTGAAGGGCAAGCGGATCGCCTGGGGCGCGAGCGGCTCGGGCTTCGTCGTCCTCGCGCGCTACGTGTTCGACGGGCTGGGCCTGGACATCAACCGCGATTTCTCGCCGATCTATCTGGAGAAAGCCGGCGACGGCCCGGCGATGATCCTCGACGGGCGCGCGGCGGCGCTTTGGGGCGGCGGCATCGGCTGGCCTGGATTCGTCGCCGTCTCCAAGGCGCCGGGCGGCGCGCGTTTCATCGCGCCGGGTGCGGAGGACATCAAGCGCATACTCTCGAAGCATTCCTTCATCAAGACGATCCACGTGCCCGCGGGCAGCTATCCCGGGCAGGACGCCCCGATCACCGCGCTCGGCTCCTACTCGCTCGTGCTCTCGAGCCCGTCGCTGCCCGACGACGTCGCGTACCGCCTCGCGCGCGCGCTGCACAAGGGGAGGAGCGCAATCGCCGCGCGCCACGCGCAAGGCGGCGAATCGACGCTCGAGAACACGCTCGCAGCGGCGCCGCGGCAGGACCTGATCCATCCCGGAGTGCTGCATTACATGCGCGAGGCGCGCGTCCTGCGCTGAGGGCCCGTTGCTTACGACTGCCAACTGCTTCACGGCATCGGATTTCGATTCCCCATTACAATACCCGGCGTTTCTGCGCGGCTTCGAACGCGGATGGCCGGAACGCTTTGCTCGCGGAAACTCGACAGAAGGAGGGGCTGATCGGGAAGAAGTTTTTGTTCTGGCACTTTGAAAGGAGTGAATCATGAACAATCGCTTGTACCCATATCTCCCTCGGATCCTGGGGGCTTGTCTATTCAGCATCGCCCTGTGCGGACCAGCAAACGCCGATCTGGTCGGGACGGACGAAGCCGCCGCCGCGGCGCAGTCGAGCGAGGACCGGGAGCGCGTGCGCGCGTTCACGTCCCGTCCCGAAGTCGCCGGACAACTGCAGGCGGCGGGGGTGTCGCCCGAGCAGGCCCAGGCCCGTGTCCGCGCCATGAGCGACGAGGAAGTGCGCGCGATCGCCGCGAAGCTCGACGCGCTTCCCGCGGGCGGCAGAAGACTCTCCGACTTCGAGCTGATCGTGGTCATCCTCCTCATCATTTTGATAGCTGTGCTGCTGTGAGGGGTCCGGCTATAACCCGAGGAAGGCAAAAATGAAAATCATCGTCAAGCTCGCGACCGCCGCGGCAATCGCCTTTGGAACGGGTGTCGCCCCTGCGCAGGATTACCCCGCGCGACCGATCAGGATCATCGTGCCGCTCACGCCGGGCTCGGGGGCCGACATCGCCGGCCGAATCGTCGCGAAGCACATGAGCGACGCGTTCGGTCAGCCGATCCTGGTGGAGAACCGCCCTGGCGCAGGCGGCATCATCGGCACGCAGGCAATGCTGAACGCCGCCGCCGACGGCTACACGCTGATGGTCCAATCCGCCTCGCACGCGGCAAACCCGGCGATCTACAAGACCCTGCCCTACGATCCGCTCAAGGACATCGTCGACGTCGCCATGCTGGGGCTTACGCCCTACGTGATGATCGCCGCGAAGGGCGGCGCGTTTCCTACGCTGAAGTCCCTGATCGACGCCGCGAAAGCGAAGCCCGGCCAGATTCCCTTCGCCTCCGCCGGCGTGGGGACCTCCACGCACATGGCGGCCGAGTATGTCGCGCAGGTCGCGGGCATCAAGATGCTGCACATTCCCTACAAGGGCTCGCCCGAGGCGATCCAGGACACGATCGCCGGGCGCACTTCCTTCTACATGGCGCCGCTCGACGCCGTGATCGGGCACTTGAAGGAAGGCAAGATCACGCCTTTCGGCGTATCGACGACGAAGCGCGCCGAGATCGTGCCGGATATTCCCACGCTCGCTGAAGCGGGCCTGGCGAACTACAACCTCGCGCTCTGGTTCGGCATGTGGGCGCGCGCGGGAACGCCGCCCGTCGTGGTGCAGAAGCTGAATGCGCAGGTGAACGCGGTCGTGCAGGGCAAGGAAGTGCGCGAGCAGTTCGGCAGAATCGGCATCGCTCCATCGCCCATGACGACGGACGAGTTCGCGAAGTTCGTGCGCGAGCAGATGGGCACTTTCCGGAAAATCGCCCGGGAGGCGAACATCCAGCCGCAATAGCTTCCCGCGGCCCTAGGGCGAAGGCGGCCGCGAGCGCCACTGCACCAGAAGCGCGATACACGAAAAGCTCACCGCGATCGCGCACACCGCGAGCCATCCGGAGTGCGCGAGCGCGGTGCTCGCGAGGAACGCTCCGACGGCGTTTCCCCCCCAGACGTGCGCGCCGAAGATGGTGTTGAAGCGGCTGCGCGCCTCCGGCGCGACCGAGGTGACGAGCGTCTGGTTGGCGACGAGCGTCGCGCGGATTCCGCAGTCGAGCAGCACCGCCCCCGCGATCACCGCGATTATCGAGAGCTCGGCGAAACCGAACACGAGGTACGCGGCGAGGACCAGGCACGCGCCGGCGGTGACGATCGGAAAAGCGCCGTAGCGGTCGAGCCAGCGGCCTGCGGGCTGCGAGATCAGGATCCCCGCGGCGCCGGGAATCCCCATCAGGCCGGTCTGAGCCGGCCCGAAGCCGTGAAACGCGGCGAGCATCGGCGAGACCGTGGCCCAGAAACCCCCGTAGGAGATGCCGAGCAGGAACTGGATAGCCGATGCGCGGCGCAGCGTCGCGTTGTTGCGCAGAAATCCGGCGAGCGAGCGCAGGAGGCGGCCGTAGCCGAGCTGCGTCCGGGCGGGTATGCTGGGAAGCCACAGTGCGAGCGCGGGCGCGAGCGCGGAAAGCATCATCGACGCGATCACGTAGGTCCACCGCCAGCCGAGATAGGAGGCGACGAGGCCGCCCACGATGCGCCCGAAAAGGATGCCCAGAAACAGACACGCCAGGATCGCGCCCATCACGCGCCCGCGTTTCTCGGGCGGCGCGAGCTCCGCGGCGAGCGGAATGACGAGCTGGGCGAAGCCGGCGGTGATGCCGACGACGAGGCTCGCTGCAGCGAGTGCCGCGAGCGAGGGCGCGGCCGCCACCGCGAGCAGGGCGATGATCAGCACGGCAAGCTCCGCCAGGATCAGCCGCCGCTTGTCGAAGCGGTCGCCGAGCGGC
>DASPXL010000128.1:0-4272 GCA_035637375.1 Burkholderiales bacterium | reverse complement strand
GGTGGTCAACATGGGCATGGTGAGCGGGCTGCTCCCCGTCGTAGGGGTGCCGCTGCCGCTCATCAGCTACGGAGGCACCTCCCTCGCGACCCTGTCCCTCTGCATAGGCATACTGATGAGCATCCAGCATCACCGCACCCTGGTGCAAACTCGATGACCCGGGATCAAGGCTTCAGGATTCAAGCGGCGCTCGCTTCGCTCGCGCTCGCCGCGGCCATCGCCGGCTGCGGCAGCTCGAAGCCCGGCGGATACTACAGGGACGACGGCCCGGGAGGGAGACCGCCGGTCGATCTGGACAGGGTCGCGGACGCCAAACCCAGGCTCGAGCCGCTCAACCAGACCGCGAATAATCCCTACACCGCGCTCGGCAGGAAATACACTCCGTACCGGTCGCTGAAGCCTCACCGCGAGCGCGGGCTCGCGAGCTGGTACGGGCGCGGATTCCACGGCAAGCGCACCGCGAGCGGCGAGCGTTACGACATGTACGCGATGACCGCGGCGCACACGATCCTGCCGATCCCGAGCTACGCGCGCGTGACCCATCTCGGCAACGGACGATCGGTCATCGTGCGCATCAACGACCGCGGTCCGTTTCGCACCGACCGCATCATCGACCTGTCGTACGCGGCGGCGCGCAGGCTGGGGTACGTCCAGGCCGGGAGCGCGCGGGTCGAGGTGGAGGCCGTATTGCCGGGGAAGACCTCGGCCGCCGGCGAGCCCGGATCGCCTCGAGTCGAAGTCGCCGGAGCGGGCGCACCCCGGTCGGCCTACCCGCCGGCGATTGCGCCGAACACCTGAATGGCCGTGTCGCGGATTCTCGCCGCCTGCCTCGCCGTGTCGCTGGCCGGCGCCGCGCTGGCCGGCGCTCCGCAGCCGCCCCCCGTGGCGGCGCGCGCGTGGCTCCTCATGGACGCCACCAGCGGCCAGCCGATCGCAGGCCGCAACCCCGAGGAGCGCATCGAGCCCGCATCGCTCACCAAGCTTATGACCGCGTACCTCGCCTTCGCCGCGCTGAGAGGGCAATCGCTTGCGCTCGGTCAGACCGTCCCGGTGTCCGAGCGCGCCTGGCGCGCGGCCGGCTCGCGCATGTTCATCGAGCCGCGAAAGCCCGTCACCGTGCAGGAGCTGCTGCGGGGAATGATCGTGCAGTCGGGCAACGACGCCTGCATCGCCCTTGCCGAAGCGGTCGCGGGCTCGGAACCGGCGTTCGTCGCGCGGATGAACCGCGAGGCGCGGCGCCTGGGGATGAAAAGCACGAACTTCACGAACTCGACGGGCTTGCCCGACCCCGGGCACTACTCCACGGCGAGCGACCTCGCGCTGCTCGCCGCCGCGCTGATCCGCGATTACCCCGAGCACTACAAGCTGTACTCGGAACGCGAATACCGCTACAACGACATCACGCAGCAAAACCGCAACCGGCTCCTGTGGCTCGATCCGAACGTGGACGGCGTCAAGACCGGCCATACGGAGAGCGCCGGCTACTGCCTCATCGCCTCGGCGAAGCGCGGCGCGCGAAGGCTGGTGTCGGTGGTCATCGGCTCGCCTTCGGAGCGCCTGCGCGCCCGGGAGAGCCAGAAGCTGCTCAATTTCGGATTCCAGTCGTACGACGGCGTGCGCCTTTACCAGAAAGGCCAGGCGATCAGCAAGCTCAAGGTGTGGAAAGGCAGCGAGCGCGAGCTGGCCGCCGGCGTCGCCGCGGATCTGTACGTGACTGTGCCCAGGGGCTCCGCGGACAGGCTGCAGGCGAAGCTCTTCAGCCGGCAGCCGCTCGTTGCGCCGCTTGCCGCGGGGGAGCGCGTCGCGACGCTGCGCGTGTCGCTCGAGGGCGTGCCGCTAGGAGAATATCCGGTGGTCGCGCTCGAGAGCGTCGCCATGGCCGGAATTTTCCGCAGGATCTGGGACGGTGCGAGGCTGTGGTTCAACTAGTCGGAGGAGCCAGGATGATTTACCTCAACGGCGAGTTCATGCCCATCGAGAAGGCGACGATCTCGGTGCTCGATCGCGGCTTCATCTTCGGCGACGGCGTCTACGAGTTGATCCCGGCGTATTCCCGGCGGCCGTTTCGCCTCGAGGAACATCTGGCCCGGCTCCAGGCCAGCTTGGACGCGATACGTCTCGCCAATCCGCATCCGCTCCCGAAGTGGACCGAGCTCGTCGGAAAAATCATTGCGGGCAATCCCTGGGAGGACCAGAACGTGTATCTCCAGGTCACCCGGGGCGCGGCCAAGCGCGATCACGCTTTCCCGAAGGGCGGCAAGCCCACGGTTTTCCTCATGGCGAGCGAGCTCGTGCCGCCCTCGGCGGAGCTGGTGAGGCAGGGCGCCAAGGCGATCGTGCTGCCCGACTTCAGGTGGCTGCGCTGCGACATCAAGTCGATTTCGCTTCTGGGCAACTGCATGCTGCGCACGCTCGCAGCCGATGAGGGCTGCGTCGAGGCGATCCTGGTGCGCGACGGCGAGCTGACCGAGGCCTCGGCGAGCAACGTCTTCATCGTGAAGGACGGAACTGTCCTCACCCCGCCCAAGTCTCACCTGATATTGCCCGGAATCACCTACGACGTGGTGCTCGAGATCCTGCGCGCGAACGCGATCGCCCATGAGGTGCGGCCGGTCGCCGAGAGCGAGCTGCGCTCGGCCGAAGAGATCTGGGTGACTTCGTCTTCGCGGGAGGTGCTCCCGATCACGACTCTCGACGGAAAGCCGGTCGGCAGAGGGGAAAAGGCGGGAAAGCCCGGGCCGGTCGGCGAGCGCGTTTACGCGCTCTACCAGCAGTACAAGGCTCAGGTGATGCGCGCCCCGGCTCATGCCTGAATACGACGCCCCGGTCCTCGCGTTCCCCTGCGAATTCCCCATCAAGATCATGGGAAAGACGCAGGCCGGGTTCGCGCAGGCGGTGATCGAGGTCGTCAGGCGCCACGCGCTCGATTTCGACCCGGCGACGCTCGAGATGCGCCCGAGCCGCGAGGGCAAGTACCTTTCGCTCACCTGCACCATCCGCGCGGTGTCGCGCGAGCAGCTGGACGAGCTGTACCGGGAACTGTGCGATCATCCGATGGTGACGATGGTGTTGTAATGAAGCTTGCCGATGCACCCCGACTTGAGCGTTACTCCGGAATCTCGGCTCCCGGCTCCCGAACCGTCATCAGGCGCCTCGGCCTCGCCGGCTACGCCCCGACTTATGCCGCCATGCGCCGTTTCACCGACGAGCGTGGCGCGGCGACTCCAGACGAGCTCTGGGTGCTCGAGCACCGGCCCGTATACACGGTCGGGATCGCGGGGAGGGCCGAGCATTTCCCGCGCGCGTCCGCAATACCGGTCGAGCGGGCCGACCGCGGCGGGCAGATCACCTATCACGGTCCGGGGCAGGCGATCGTGTACGCGCTCGTCGATCTCGCGCGTCGCGGGCTCACGGTGCGGACCATGGTGGCGCTGATCGAGCAGGCGGCGATCGACACTCTCGCCGCGCACGATGTGCTCGCCGCGCGCCGAAGCGGGGCGCCGGGCGTGTACGTGGACGGGGCGAAGATCGCGGCGCTCGGCCTGCGCGTGCGGCGCGGCTGCTGCTACCATGGGGTCGCGCTCAACGTGAGCATGGACCTCGCGCCCTTCTCCGCGATCGATCCCTGCGGCTATCCCGGCCTCCAGGTCACTCAGACCTCGGCGCTCGGGATTACTGCCGGCTCGGAAGAACTCGGCGAAGCGCTAGCTTCCCGTATTGCCGAACTGATCGAGCGCAAATGAACGCGCTCGGCGAAAAGAAGAAAGGCTTGGCGAAGACGCGCATCCCGATCGCGGTCGTGCCCGCGGAGCGCCTCGCCAAGCCAGAGTGGATCCGCGCGCGCGCGGCCTCGCCCGGCTCGCGCTTTTACGAAATCAAACAAATCCTCCGCGAGAACAATCTCCACACGGTGTGCGAGGAAGCGTCCTGCCCCAATATCGGGGAGTGCTTCGGCAAGGGCACCGCGACCTTCATGATCCTGGGAGACCTGTGCACGCGGCGCTGCCCGTTCTGCGACGTCGCCCACGGCCGGCCGCTCCCGCCCGATCCCGAGGAGCCTGCGCATCTAGCGCGGACGATCGCGGAGCTTGCGCTCTCCTACGTGGTCGTCACGAGCGTCGACCGGGATGACCTCAAGGACGGTGGCGCGAAACACTTCGTCGATTGCATCCGCGCGGTGCGGGCTCGCTCGCCGCAGACGAGAATCGAGATACTCGTGCCCGATTTCAGGGGGCGCCTGGAGCGCGCGCTCGGCGCGCTCGATGAGGCGCT
>DASPXL010000127.1:0-5532 GCA_035637375.1 Burkholderiales bacterium | reverse complement strand
CGAGGAGCGGTGAGCCCGCTGGATGGGCTTGCGATCCGGGCGAACGAGACGCGCCGCGTCGAGAGCTCCGGGCCGGCGAGCGCTGCAGCACGAGCCGTGGGACGCGGGGTGAAGAGCCCGCTCGATCGTGCCGAGCAAGCGGCGCGCGGAATACCGCGTGCATTGACGGTGGAGATGTCGGCTGGGGCGACGTTCGCAGCCCGCTCGGCTGGCGAAGGGCCTATAGCGAGCGCTGCGCTTTGTCCTTCTCGTTCTGCGCCTTGATCGCTTCGCGCGCTTTTTCCCAGTCGGAGCCGGTCCAGCCGGAGAGCTCGGTGAACGACGCGCCGTTGGCGAGCCAGCCGCCGCCGTCGATCGCGATGGTCTGGCCGGTGAGCCACTCGCAGCCGTCGGCTATGAGGAAGGCGGCGAGGTTCTGCAGCTCTTCCATTTTTCCCGCGCGGCGCATCGGGTTGATCGACGCGGCTTCCCTCTCCGGATCGCGTCCGGGCGCGAGTCGCTTGCCTGCGCCTTCCGTCGGAAAGATCCCCGGCGCAATGGCGTTCAGGCGTATGCCGTAACGCCCCCATTCGACCGCGAGCGACTGGGTCATGACGTGCACGCCCGCCTTGGACATCGCCGAAGACACGACGAAGGGCGAGCCGGTCCACACCCAGGTGACGACGATCGAGATCACCGAGCCCTTGTGGCTGCCCGCGATCCAGCGTTTGCCGACGGCGTGCGTCACGTAGAACGTGCCGTGGAAAACGATGTTGGCGATGGCGTCGAACCCGCGCGGCGAAAGGTCCTCGGTGCGTGAGATGAAGTTGCCGGCGGCGTTGTTCACCAGGCCGGTGAGCGGCCCGCCGTCGTCCCAGATCGCCTGGATCATCGAATCCACGGCCGCGGCGTCGCGGATGTCGCAGGCGAAGGTCTTGACCGAGCCGCCGTGCTTCGCCGTGAGCTCCGCGGCGGTTTTGACGAGCACGGATTTTCTTCGGCCGCAGAGGGTGAGATCGGCGCCGAGCTCGAGGTACTTCGCCGCGATCTCGCGCCCGAGGCCCGTGCCGCCGCCGGTGACGAGGATGCGCTTGCCTTTCAACAGACCGTCGCGAAACATTCTTTGCTCCTGTCGGCGCGACCGCGCTCTCGCTACACCGTCAGCACGATCTTGCCGATATGCCGGCTCGACTCCATCAGCTCGTGCGCCCCGGCGGCCTCGGCGAGCGCGAAGGTCTTGTAGACGACCGCCTTGATCCTGCCCCGCTCGATGAGCGGCCAGACCTTCTCGCGCAGGTTTTTCGCGATCGCACCCTTGAACTCGACCGGGCGCGGGCGCAGGGCCGAGCCGGTGACCGTGAGGCGCCGGCGCAGGATGTCGCTGAGAAAGAGCGTCGCCTTAGCCCCGCCTAGGAACGCGATGATGACGATGCGGCCGTCGTCCGCCAGAGCTTTCAGCTCGCGATCGACGTATTCGCCGCCGACCATGTCGAGGATGACGTCGACGCCCTTGCCGCCCGTCACTTCTTTTGCGACGGCGACAAAGTCTTCGGTCTTGTAGTTGATCGCGCGGTCGGCGCCGAGCTTCACGCAGGCTTCGCATTTCTCCGCGCTGCCCGCGGTGGCGAACACCGTGTGCCCGAAGGCCTTCACCATCTGGATCGCTGCGACGCCGATGCCGGAGGAGCCGCCCTGCACGAGAAACGATTCGCCGGGCTTCAATCCGGCGCGGTCGAAGACGTTGCTCCACACGGTGAAGAAGGTTTCGGGCAGGGACGCGGCTTCGACCAGCGTCATGCCTTTCGGGATCGGCAGGCATTGCGGCGCGGGCGCGGTGCAGTACTCGGCGTAGCCGCCGCCCTGCACGAGCGCGGTCGCCGCGTCGCCGACGCGCCAGTCTTTTACGCCGTCGCCGACCGCGACGATGCTGCCGGCGAGCTCGAGGCCCGGAATGTCGGACGCCCCTGGAGGAACCGGATAGTTGCCCATGCGCTGCAGCACGTCGGGGCGGTTGACGCCGGCTGCCGCGACGCGGATCAGCACTTCGCCGGGCCTGGGTTGCGGAACGGGGCGAGCGCCGATTCTCAGCACCTCGGGTTTGCCCGGCTGGGTGATCTCGACCGCGCGCATGGTTTTCGGGATGGTCATCGCCGCCTCTGAATCAACCCCAAACGCTCTTTGAAACTTCCAGCACGAGCGCGAGCTTGCGCCACTGATCGTCTGCGCTGAGCTTGTTGCCGTGGTGGGTGCTCGAGAAACCGCACTGCGGGGAGAGGCACAGGTTTTCCAGAGGCACGTATTTCGCCGCGGCCTCGATGCGGCGCTTGAGGTCGTCTCTTTTTTCCAGCTCCGGCACCTTGGAGCTGACCAGGCCGAGCACGACCGTCTTGCCCTTCGGCACGTGGCGCAGCGGCTCGAAGCCCCCGGCGCGCTCGGTGTCGTATTCCAGGAAAAAGGCGTCGACCTCGAGGCCGGTAAACACGCGCTCGGCGACGAAATCGGCATACGCGCCGCTCGCGAGCCAGGTGCTCTTGAAGTTGCCGCGGCAGGTGTGGATCGCGACCGTCATGTCCTCCGGAACGTCGCGGATCGCCGCGTTCACCGCGTCGGCGTACATCGCCGCGTCCTTCTTCGGGTCGTCGCCGAGCTTCCTGAACTGCTCCTGGACCTTCGGGTCGCCCCACATGGCGATGGTCGTGTCGTCGATCTGCAGGTAGCGGCAGCCTGCCTTGTACAGGTCGGCGATCTCCTCGCGGTAGGCCTTCGTGAGATCGGCCCAGAATTCGCCGAGATCCGGATAGGTCTTCTTGAGCGACGCGCGGTCGCCGCGCGCGTGCAGCATCGCGGGCGAGGGCATGGTGAACTTGGGCGTGCGCTTCGCGACCGACTTCAGGAACTTGAAGTGCTCGAGCATGGAGGGCTTCGAGCGCCGGATCTTCCCCTTCACCGTCATGAAAGGCGGCTGCTCCTCGGTGTTCTTGAACTTCGCGTCGCCGTAGGCGTCGCCCGCAGCGAGCTCCACGCCGTCGAATCCGTGGATGAAATCGATATGCCACCAGTCGCGGCGGAATTCGCCGTCGGTGACGGCCTGGATGCCGACCGACTCCTGCTTCGCGACGGCTTCGCGGATGTGCTTGTCCTGCACGGCGCGAAGCTGCTCGGCGCTCAACTCGCCGCGCTTCGCCTTGGCGCGAGCCTCGGCAAGCTCCGCCGGGCGCAGCAGGCTGCCGACGTGGTCGGCGCGAAACGGCGGCGTGGTGCGTTGTGTCATGGCGATCCCCGAAGTTGTCCGGCTGCAGAGGGAGGATTTCAGGCGAAGCGCGGCGCGGTGTCAACCCCATTCTTCGTCCCTTTCGAAAGTGGGATGAATGTGGGACGCATTTTGGGCCGGGCAAGATTACAATACCGCCCCGTCGGCGCGCCCGCGCGCCGCTTTGGATTTCCACCAGGGAGCGAGAATGATACGAAGCGCCGGCCGTATCCTGACCACGCACGCCGGGGCGCTGCCGCGCCCCAAGGACCTGTGGCCGATGGTCGTGGCGAAAGCGAGCGGCCAGCCCTACGACAGGCAGGCCTTGCCCGCGCGCCTGAAGGGCGCCGTCGCGGAAGCGGTGCGCAAGCAGGTCGAATGCGGCCTGGACAGCGTCAACGACGGCGAGCTGAGCAAGACCAGCTTCACGAGCTACGTCCGGGAGCGGCTCTCCGGGTTCGAGGCGCGCGAGCACAAGCCCGGCGAAGGCCCGAAGCCGCTCAGCATCATGAGCCGCGACATGCGCAGGTTCTCGGAGTACTTCGCCGGCAAGGGCGGGTTCGGCTGGGCCGGATTCCGCGCGGGCCAGGTCTTCTGCACCGGGCCGCTCAAGTACGTCGGGCACGCCGCTCTCAGGGAGGATCTGGACAACTTCAAGGCCGCGCTGCAAGGCGTGCGCGTCGCCGAGGCCTTCCTGCCCGCCAACACGCCCGGGACGATCGAGCACTGGCTGCGCAACGAGCACTACGCGGGCGACGAGGAATTTCTCCACGCGATCGCCGAAGCGATGCGCGAGGAGTACAAGGCGATCGTCGATGCCGGGTTCCTCCTGCAGATCGACGATCCCGACCTGCCCGACGGCTGGCAGATGTACCCGGAGATGAGCGTCAAGGAATACCGCAAATACGCCACGCTGCGGGTGGACGCGCTCAACCACGCGCTGCGCGACATTCCGCGGGAGAGAATCCGGCTGCACGTCTGCTGGGGCAGCTTCCACGGCCCGCACCAGAACGACATCCCCTTGCGGGACATCATCGACATCATCTTTCGCGTGCGCGCCTCGAGCTACTCGATCGAGGCCTCGAATCCCGTGCACGAGCACGAATGGGAGGTGTTCGAGAAGGTGAAGCCGCCGGAGGACGCGGTGCTCATCCCCGGCGTCGTCGGGCATTGCTGCGACTTCATCGAGCATCCCGAGCTCGTCGCCCAGCGCCTGTTGAGGTACGCGAAGCTCCTCGGCCGCGAGAACGTCATGGGCGGAACCGACTGCGGCCTGGGCCCCCGGGTGGGAAGCCCCGAGATCGCCTGGGCGAAACTCGAGGCGCTCGCCGAGGGCGCGCGTCTGGCGAGCAGGCGACTCTGGACAAGGCGCGCCAAGCCGCGCGAGCGGAAGGGCAGCACGCAGAAAAGAGCGCGACGCCGCCAGAGCGCGCACCGGGGCCGGCCGCGTTGACTGTGGGAGCACCGGGCCGTAGAATGCGGGTTGACCAGAATTATGGTCTACTTTTTTGGCTCGCCCCGGATCGCCATAATGTCCAAGACCTTGCCTATTTCCGAAGTCAAAGCGCGCCTGCCGGAATTGGTGACCGGCGTCGCGGAACGCGAAGAGGAGGTCGTCGTCACGCGCAACGGCAAACCGGCCGCTGTCCTGCTGAACTACGACGAATACGAGCGCCTCAAGGAAACGCTGGACGTCCTGAGCGACCGGCGGCTGATGAAACAGATCCAAGCGAGCGAGCGATACTTCGCGAGGGGCGGCAAGGGCTTCTCTTTTGAAGAGGTGTTCGGCGAACCTCTTCTTCGGGTGGGAAAACGCGCGCGCGCGCGGTCGTCCTGAAGCTCGTCATTTCCCCTGCGGCGGCAAAAATCATCCGGCACCTGCCGCCGAGCATCAAGCGTGGGATCAGGCAGGCGATACGCGCGATTGCCGCCGATCCGAGCTGCGGCGAGCCGCTGCAGCGCGAGCTCGCCGAATACCGGAAATTCAGGGTCCGGCGATTTCGCATCGTCTATGCCATCGACCGCGGGCAACGCACCGTGAGAATCGTCGCCGCAGGCCCCCGCGGCACGATATACGAAAACATCGCCGAGCAGCTTCGCGGCCGGAGCTGAGCTTCGACTGCTTCGACACGCAAAGTGCACGAGAGGAACTAGGCCGCCAATTCCCCGGCGGCGGTTTTTCCTTCCTCGGCGGGGAAAAACAGCGCGGCTGCGAAGGTGGCGAGCGCGAGCGCTCCCAGCGCGAAGTACAGCAGCCTGAAATCCCCGCTCGACCGGTAGAGCCACGCGACCAGCGGCACCGC
>DASPXL010000126.1:0-3040 GCA_035637375.1 Burkholderiales bacterium | reverse complement strand
CCCGCTTTGCGGAGTTGCTGCAAGTGCTGCGAGGTATTGGCCGCGGTCATGCCCGTGAGCTGCGTCAGCGCGTCCACGCTGCGCTCTCCTTGGGCCAGAAGCTCCAGTATTTCCAGCCGCTTACCGCTCGAAAGCGCCTGGCTGACGCGCGCGAACTGCTCGAACAGCTCGGTCTTGAATTCCCGGTTTGACAGATTGCTCACAATGTGCAAGTATTCAATCGTTCACTTGTATATTTGAATAGTTGGGATTGTAGCGGCTTTGACTACCCGGGGCTAGTGTCCCCGAGCGCTGGAGGGTTCCATGAATTTCGATACGTTTCTGCTCAGTAACGATCCGGCGATTCGACTGGGGTTTTTCCTTGGCATGTTCGTGATTATGGCGGCATGGGAATTGTTTGCCCCCCGGCGGATGCTGGAGGTTTCGAAGCCGGTTCGTTGGACCCATAACATTTCGATCGCCATTATCAACGTCCTCCTGGTCCGCGTGTTGTTCCCTTCGGCCGCGGTGGGCGTGGCCGTATTTGCCGAGGAGCGCGGCACGGGACTCCTCAACATGTTCGCCATCCCGTATCCGATGGCATTCCTGGCGTCCTTGTTGGCGCTCGATCTCACGATGTATTTGATACACCTGATGTTTCATGCCGTGCCGGCGCTCTGGCGCGTGCACCGGATGCACCACGCGGACGTGGACTTCGACGTGACGACCGGGGCGCGTTTTCATCCGATCCAGATCCTCCTGGCCGTGCCGGTCAAGTTTGCAGTCATTTTCGTGTTGGGCCTGCCGGTCCTCGCTGTGCTGGCGTTCGAAGCCGTATTCAACGCGTTGTCTTTGTTCAACCACGCAAACGTTCGGATTCCGCCGACAGTGGATCGTATACTGCGCTGGTTTCTAGTCACCCCCGACATGCACCGGGTGCATCACTCCGTCGATGCAACCGAAACCAACAGCAACTTCAGCTTTGTGTTGCCTTGGTGGGATCGCCTGTTTGGCACGTACCGCGCCCAACCCGAGGGCGGGCACGAGCGGATGACGATCGGGGTCGACCAGTTCCGCGCGCCGCGAGATTTCCGGCTTGACCGCATGCTGCTCCAACCCTTCCGCGATGACGGCGGTCCTTATGCGATCAATCGAAGATGGAAAACCAGCTGATGCTCGACGCCTAAGATGTACGGTTCGCGCTAGTCCTTTGATGTACACGTATGAAGGGTGCGCGGTCCATCGACTACACTATCAACGAGCCAAACGAAATCCAAAGGAGGTCTCATGACTGAAATGATGTCTGGTACGCCGATGGGGCCGTTCGGTCCGCTGATGATGCTAATCTTTGCCGCGTTGATCATTCTGCCGTTTTGGTTCATTTTCTCGAAAGCAGGGTTCCCTCGATGGCTGAGTCTGCTCATGGTGGTGCCTATCGTCAACGTGATCATGCTGTATGTCTTCGCTTTCTCGGATTGGCCGAGCCTGCAGAAGAAAACCAACGAGTAGTGGTGGGGAGCTGATCATGCGCCCGGTTTCCGCGCCAAGTTGCGTGAGCCTTGCGCTGTAGCTGGTTTGCGCGAGGAAAATCTAAAGAGCGCGGTCGAAGCGCCGGTACTGGATCGCCTCGGCCACGTGGGCGACGCCGATGGTCAGTTCGCCCGCAAGGTCGGCGATCGTGCGAGCGAGCTTCAGAACGCGGTGATACGCGCGCGCGGACAGGTGCAGCCGCGCGATCGCCTGCTTCAGCAGCGCGCCCGCCTTGTCCTCAAGGGCGCAGAGCCGCTCGACTTCGCGGGGGCCGAGCCGGGTGTTGTCCTTGCCCTGGCGTTCGAGCTGCCGCCCGCGCGCCCGTTCGACGCGCTCCCGGACCTGCGAAGAGCTTTCGCCTCGGCCCGCCTGCACGAGCTCGTCTTCGCGCAGCGCCGGCACTTCGATCTGGATATCGATACGATCGAGCAGCGGTCCCGAGAGCCTGCAGCGGTAGCGCGCAACCTGGTCGGGCGTGCAGCGGCACTTGCCGCTGAAATGTCCCAGATACCCGCAAGGACAGGGATTCATCGCGCCGATCAGCTGGAAGCGCGCCGGATACTCCGCCTGGCGGGCGGCGCGCGAGATGGCGACGCGGCCCGATTCGAGCGGCTCGCGCAGCGCTTCGAGCACTCTGCGGCTGAACTCCGGCAACTCGTCCAGAAACAGCACGCCGTTGTGCGCAAGGGATATTTCGCCGGGGCGCGGGTCGCTTCCTCCGCCGACCAGCGCGACGCTGGAAGCCGAGTGGTGCGGCGCGCGGAACGGCCGCTGTTTCCAGTTCTCCAGTCGAAAGCCGCCCGAGCCGAGCGATGCGAGCGCCGCGGACTCGAGTGCTTCCTCGCCGCTCATCGGCGGCAGCAAGCCCGGGAAGCGGGCCGCGAGCATCGATTTCCCGGTACCGGGCGGCCCGACCATGAGCACGCTATGGCCGCCCGCGGCCGCGACTTCGAGCGCGCGCTTGGCCTGCGCCTGGCCTTTCACCTCGGCGAGGTCCGGGTAATTCGGCGGGATGAAGATCGGTTGCGCCGTCGGCCGCGGCAGCGACTGACGGCCGGCGAGGTGGGCGCAGACAGCGAGCAGCGACGCCGCCTGGTAGATGCTGGCCCCATCGACGAGCGCCGCCTCGTCGGCGCTCGCGGGCGGCAGGACAAATGCCCGGCCCTCCCGGGCTGCGCGCCAGGTCATCGCGAGCGCGCCGCGCACCGGACGCAGCTCGCCGCTGAGCGAGAGCTCTCCGGCGAACTCGTATTTCGAGATGCCGTCGGCCTGGAGCTGGCGCGAGGCGGCGAGAATGCCGAGCGCGATCGGCAGATCGAATCGGCCGCTCTCCTTGGGGAGCTCGGCGGGGGCGAGATTGACGGTGATGCGCCGCGCGGGGAATTCAAAACGGGAGTTCACGAGCGCGGCGCGCACGCGGTCGCGGCTTTCCTTCACCTCGGTGTCCGGAAGACCGACGATGGTGAACGAGGGCAGGCCGTTCGCCAGATGCACCTCGACGGTGACTTCGGGAGCATCGAGCCCCGAGAGC
>DASPXL010000125.1:0-2939 GCA_035637375.1 Burkholderiales bacterium | reverse complement strand
CACGGCTCGACCTTCGGCGGCAACCCGCTCGCCTGCGCGGCGGCGCTTGCGACGCTCGCCGCGATCGAAGACGAAGGCCTGATGAAAAATGCCGAGCGCATCGGCGGGATCTTGCTCGGCGGTCTGCGCGAGGCGCTCGCGGGACAGCCGGGCGTGGTGGAGGTGCGCGGCCAGGGCCTGATGATCGGCGTGGAGCTCGAGCGGCCCTGCGGAGATCTGGTCAAGCAGGCGATGGATGCGGGCCTGCTCATCAACGTCACGATGGACAAAGTCATCCGCTTGCTGCCCCCGCTCGTCATCGGCGAAACCGAAGCGCGCCAGGTCCTCGCCATTCTCGTGCCGCTCGCGCGCGAGTTCCTCGCCCAGGCTCCCGCCGCAGCGGCCGCTCGCGCATGAAAGCGCAGGCCGCGCCGCGGCATTACCTGCAGTTCAAGGACTTCTCGCGCGGGGAGTACGAGCACCTGTTCGCGCGCACCCGCTGGATCAAGGAGAAGTTCAAGCGCTACCAGCGCTACTGGCCGCTCGAGGACCGCACGCTCGCCATGATTTTCGAGAAGCCCTCGACGCGGACGCGGCTGTCGTTCGAGGCGGGGATGCACCAGCTCGGCGGCGCGGCGATCTACCTCTACACGCGCGACACCCAGCTCGGGCGGGGCGAGCCGGTCGAGGACGCGGGGCAGGTGATCTCGCGCATGTGCGACCTCGTCATGATCCGCACCTTCGAGCAGGAGATCCTCGCGCGTTTCGCCGCGAGCTCCCGCGTGCCGGTGATCAACGGCCTCACCAACGAGTACCACCCCTGCCAGGTGCTCGCCGACATCTACACCTACGTCGAGCACCGCGGCCCCATCAAGGGGAAAACCGTCGCGTGGATCGGGGACTCGAACAACGTCTGCAACACCTGGCTGCAGGCGGCTGCGGTGTTCGATTTCAACCTGCACGTCTCGACGCCGCCCGGCTACGAGGTCGAGCCCGAGCGCGCCGGCATCTACAACGACGACAACTACGAAAGCTTCGCCGATCCGCTCGAGGCCGCGCGCGGGGCGGACCTGGTCACCACCGACGTCTGGACCAGCATGGGCTTCGAGGCGGAGAACGAGGAGCGCAAGCGCGACTTCGAGGACTGGCAGGTGGACGCGGAGATGATGAAAGCCGCGAAGAAGAATGCGCTTTTCATGCACTGTCTTCCCGCCCACCGCGGCGAGGAAGTCGCAGCCGCGGTGATCGACGGCCCGCAGAGCGTCGTGTGGGACGAGGCGGAAAACAGGCTGCATACCCAAAAGGCGCTGATGGAATTCCTGTTGCTCGGAAAGGTGAAGGCGGGAAGGAAGAAATAGGTGACGGGCAAAGTCAAAAAAGTCGTCCTCGCGTATTCGGGCGGCCTGGACACATCGGTGATCCTAGTGGCTGCAGGACACCTACCGTTGCGAGGTGGTGAC
The DNA here is from genome assembly GCA_035637375.1 of Burkholderiales bacterium. Taxonomy (GTDB): domain Bacteria; phylum Pseudomonadota; class Gammaproteobacteria; order Burkholderiales; family SG8-39; genus VBDM01. Next base: position 1,500 of record DASPXL010000125.1, on the reverse strand, counting down.
CTTCACCGCCGACATAGGACAAGGCGAGGAGCTCGCGCCGGCGCGCAAAAAAGCGCGCCAGCTCGGCGTCAAGCAGATCTTCATCGACGACCTGCGCGAGGAGTTCGTGCGCGACTTCGTGTTCCCCATGTTCCGCGCGAACGCGATCTACGAAGGCGAGTATCTTCTCGGAACTTCGATCGCCCGGCCGCTGATCGCCAAGCGCCAGGTCGAGATCGCGCGCAAGACCGGGGCGGACGCCGTCGCCCACGGCGCGACCGGCAAGGGCAACGACCAGGTGCGCTTCGAGCTCGGCTACTACGCGCTCGCGCCGAACATCCGCGTGATCGCTCCCTGGCGCGAGTGGGACCTCACCTCGCGGGAAAAGCTTCTCGAGTACGCGGAGGAGCACGGCATCCCCATCGAAGGGAAGAAGAAGGGCGGCTCGCCCTACTCCATGGACGCGAACCTGCTGCACATCTCCTACGAGGGCCGCGTCCTCGAGGACCCCTCGCGCGCACCCGACGAAGACATGTGGCGCTGGACGGTGTCGCCCGAGAAGGCGCCCGGCCGCGCCGAGTATGTCGAGCTCGAGTACGCAAAGGGCGATATCGTCGCCGTCAACGGCAGGAAGGTGCGCCCCGCCACCGCGCTCGCCGCCCTGAACAAGCTCGGAGGAAAGCACGGGGTCGGGCGGCTCGATCTCGTCGAGAACCGCTACGTCGGCATGAAATCGCGCGGCTGCTACGAGACCCCCGGCGGCACGATCATGCTGAAGGCGCACCGCGCGATCGAGTCGATCTGCCTTGACCGCGAGGTCGCGCACCTGAAGGACGAGCTGATGCCGCGCTACGCGAGCCTCATCTACAACGGCTACTGGTGGAGCCCGGAGCGGAAAATGCTCCAGACCATGATCGACGCTTCACAGGCGAACGTGAACGGGTCGGTGCGCCTCAAGCTCTACAAGGGCAACGTCACCGTCGTCGGCCGCGAGTCCGGCAGGGACTCGCTCTTCGACACGGCCATCGCCACCTTCGAGGAAGACCGCGGCGCCTACGACCAGGCCGACGCCGCCGGCTTCATCAAGCTCAACGCGCTGAGAATGCGCATCGCGGCCAAGCGGCAGGGGAAGCGCTGACGATTCCCGCCTTTCGTCGGGAGCCGGACCCTTGCGCATACAGATCTGCTCCGACCTGCATCTCGAGCGCGAGCCGTTCGCACCGCCGGAAACCGGCGCCGATCTCGTCGTGCTCGCGGGCGATATCGACAACGGCGCGGCGGGAATCGAATGGGCGAAGCGGACTTTCCGCTCCCCCGTGATCTACCTCGCCGGCAACCACGAGTATTACGAGGGCGAGTTCGACTCGGTGCAGCAAGCCCTGCGGGCGGCGGCGCGGCAATTTGCGGTCGAGCTCCTGGACTGCAGCGAGGCGGTCTTCGACGGCGCGCGCTTTCTGGGATGCACGCTGTGGACCGACTATTCGCTCGCGCCGCAAGCCGAGCGTCCCGCGGTGATCGAAG
>DASPXL010000124.1:0-3476 GCA_035637375.1 Burkholderiales bacterium | reverse complement strand
TCCAGCATTTACTTCGCCTCCGCAATCCATTTATCGAGCTTATCGGGCGTCATAAAGGACAGCATCTTCTTGTTGTTCACAAGCATTACGGGGGCGTCGCCGCAGGCGCCGAAGCACTCGCCCTCCTTCAGCGTGAAGAGGCCGTCGGCCGTCGTCTCGTTCCAGTCGATGCCGAGCTTTTTCTTGAGATGCTCGGCCGCGTCCTCCGCCCCAGACAGCGCGCACGGGAGGTTGGTGCAGATGCACAGCTTGTATTTCCCGGCCGGCTGCAGGTCGTACATGGCGTAGAAGCTCGCGACCTCGTACACCGCGATCGGCGGCATGCCGAGGTAGCCGGCGACGAAGTTCATCACCTCGGTCGAAAGCTGGCCCCTTTCGTCCTGCGCGACGGTGAGCGCGGCCATCACCGCCGAGGGCTTCCGCTCGGGCGGGTACTTGGCGATCGCCCGGTCGATCTTCTTCAGCGCGTCGGGGCTGAGCATCAGCGGTCGATCTCGCCGAACACGATGTCCTGGGTGCCTATGATCGCCACGACGTCGGCGAGCATGTGGCCCTTCGCCATCTCGCTCAGGGCGGCGAGGTGCGGAAATCCGGCGGCCCTGATCTTCATGCGGTAGGGCTTGTTCGCGCCGTCGGACACGATGTAGATGCCGAACTCCCCCTTGGGATGCTCGACCGCGGCATAGGCCTCGCCGGGCGGTACGTGGATGCCCTCGGTGAAGAGCTTGAAGTGGTGGATCAGCTCCTCCATGTTGCTTTTCATCTCCACGCGCGAGGGCGGCGCCACCTTGTGGTTGCCGGTGATGACGGGTCCCGCGTTCTCGCGCAGCCAGTCGATGCACTGGCGGACGATGCGGTTCGACTGGCGCATCTCCTCGACGCGCACCAGGTAGCGGTCGTAGCAGTCGCCGTTCACGCCCACCGGGATGTCGAACTCGAGCCTGTCGTAGACCGCATAGGGCTGCTTTTTCCTCAAGTCCCATTCGACGCCCGAGCCGCGCAGCATCGGCCCGGTGAAGCCGAGCGCGAGCGCCCGCTCCGGCGGCACGACGCCGATGTTGACCGTCCTCTGCTTCCAGATGCGGTTGTCGGTGAGCAGCGTCTCGTACTCGTCCACGCACTTCGGGAAGCGGCGCGTGAAATCCTCGATGAAGTCGAGGAGCGATCCCTGGCGGTTCTCGTTCAGCTTCTTCACCGCGCCCGCGCTCTTGTACATCGAGGCCTGGTACTGCGGCATCGTCTCGGGCAGGTCGCGGTACACGCCGCCGGGGCGGTAGTACGCGGCGTGCAGGCGCGCGCCCGACACCGCTTCGTAGCAGTCCATCAGGTCCTCGCGCTCCCGGAAGCAATAGAGGAAAACGGTCATCGCTCCGATGTCCAGGCCGTGCGCCCCGAGCCACAGCAGATGGTTGAGGATGCGCGTGATCTCGTCGAACATCACCCGGATGTACTGGGCACGGATCGGCACGTCGACGCCGAGGAGCCGCTCGACCGCCAGGCAGTAGGCGTGCTCGTTCGACAGCATCGACACGTAGTCGAGCCGGTCCATGTACGGCAGCGCCTGGATATAGGTCTTGTGCTCGGCGAGCTTCTCGGTTGCCCGATGGAGGAGCCCAATATGCGGATCAGCGCGCATAATCACCTCGCCGTCCAGCTCCAGCACCAGCCGCAGCACGCCGTGCGCCGCGGGATGCTGCGGGCCGAAGTTGAGCGTGTAGTTGCGGATCTCGGCCATCGATCAGCGCTTGGTTCCCAGGTCGCCGTACTCGTCCTCGCGGATGATGCGCGGCGTGATCTCGCGCGGCTCGATCGTCACCGGCTGGTAGATGACGCGCTTCTGCTCCGGGTCGTAACGCATCTCGACGTTGCCCGAGAGCGGAAAATCCTTGCGGAACGGGTGGCCGACGAAACCGTAGTCGGTCAGGATGCGGCGCAGGTCGGCGTGGCCGGTGAAGACGATCCCGAAGAGGTCGAACGCCTCGCGCTCGTACCAGCTCGCGTTGGGCCAGACCGCGGTAAGGGAATCGACGATCGGAAACGCGTCGTCGGGCGCGAACACGCGGAGCCGCAGGCGCCAGTTGTGAGTGAGCGAGAGCAGATGCGACACCACGGCGAAGCGACGCCCCTCCCAACCGCGCTCGCCGTAGCCCGAATAGTCCACCCCGCACAGATCGATCAGCTCCTCGAACCGGATCGCCGGATCGTCGCGCAGCCGCTGCGCCGTGTCGGAATAATCCTTCGCATCGACGACCAGCGTCAGCTCGCCGAGAGCTTCGGTGAGGCCCACGATCGTCCCGCCCAGCGCCGAGGTGAGCGCGCTCTTCAGACGTTCCAGCTTTGCCGACATCCTTATCGCGCGATGGTGTTGGTGCGCTTGATCTTGTTCTGGAGCTGCACGATGCCGTAGAGCAGCGCTTCGGCGGTCGGCGGGCAGCCGGGGACGTAGATGTCCACCGGAACGATGCGGTCGCAGCCGCGCACCACCGAATACGAATAGTGGTAGTAACCGCCGCCGTTGGCGCAGGAGCCCATCGAGATCACCCAGCGCGGCTCGGCCATCTGGTCGTAGACCTTGCGCAGCGCCGGCGCCATCTTGTTGCACAAGGTGCCCGCCACGATCATGACGTCGGATTGTCTCGGGCTTGCCCGGAATACGACGCCGAAGCGGTCGAGGTCGTAGCGCGCGGCGCCCGCGTGCATCATCTCGACCGCGCAGCACGCGAGACCGAACGTCATCGGCCACAACGATCCGGTGCGCGTCCAGTTGATGAGCTTGTCAGCGGTAGTTGTGACGAACCCTTCCTGGAATACGCCTTCTATTCCCATTCCAGCGCCCCTTTCATCCACTCGTAGACGAAGCCCACGACGAGGATGAACAGGAAAATCATCATCGACCAGAATCCGAGCGCCCCGATCTCGTTCAGCGTCACCGCCCAGGGAAAAAGGAACGCGATCTCCAGGTCGAACAGGATGAACAGGATCGCGACCAGGTAGTAACGCACGTCGAACTTCATGCGCGCGTCCTCGAAGGCCTCGAAACCGCATTCGTACGGGGACAGCTTCTCGCTGTCGGGGCGATGCGGCGCCAGAACCGCGCCCGCCCCGACCATGATGCCCCCGAAAACGAGCGCGATCACGATGAACAGCAGGATCGGGAAATAGTTTTCGAGCACGGTCGTAAGACAGAATCCTGCGCGTTTGGTGCCGACGGAGAGACTCGAACTCTCACGGCTTACGCCACCGCCCCCTCAAGACGGCGTGTCTACCAATTTCACCACGTCGGCATGATCGGGCTTGATGCCTCGCCGCTTGGGAACGAGCCGGTTTTAAACCGGTCGATTTTACTACTTCGGCACCTCGTTTGCTTTGGACTTCGCCGCGTCGCCCGCTTTCGCCGGGTCGGGCGCGGTCTGGGGTGCGGGGACGGGCTGCTGCGGCGCTTGTTCCTTGACCGTGTCCATCACGCCTCCGCCGGC
>DASPXL010000123.1:0-1531 GCA_035637375.1 Burkholderiales bacterium | reverse complement strand
TCGATCCCCGACGCCTTCGCCTGCTGCAGGAGCAAGGTCGAGAAGTCCTCCTCGCTCATGCCCTGCCCCATCATCGACTGCACGAGATCGCGCGTGATCGAGGCGAGCGGCATCGGCACCTCGAACCTGCGGCCCGCCTCGAGCCCCAGGTCGAGGTCCTTGCGCAGCAGATAAGGCGTGAAGGTCACGTGGAAATCGAGGTTGACGAAGGCCGGGGCCTTGTAGCGCGTGAAGGTCGAGCCCATCACGCTCTTGTTGAGGAAATCGAGAAAGGCGTGGCGCGGCACGCCCGCTTTTTGCGCGAGCACCGTGATCTCGGCCATGCACTGCGTCACCACGCCCAGCATCACGTTGTGGCAGATCTTGACGATTCTCGAGAGCTCGCCCTCGCCGACGTAGGAGGAGCCCTGCCCCATCATCGCGAGGTAAGGCGCGGCCGCATCGTACGCCGCCCTGGGACCCGACACGACGAAGGTGAGCTTGCCCGCCTTGATGACTTTCGCGTTTCCGGAAACGGGCGCCGAAAGGAGCTCGACGCCGTGCCCGGCGAGGATCTTCCGAAGCTCCGCCGAGCCCTCCAGAGAGATCGAGGAACACTCCACCACCATGCGCGGCACGCGGCCTTTGCCGCTTGCTTTCGACAGCAGGCCTTTCGGCCCGGCGATCACTTCCTTGACGTCGTCGAAGGTCGAGACCATGCAGAACACGATGTCGCAGCCGGCGAGATCGGGCAGGGAATCGGCGACCTTCGCGCCGTCCTTCGCGAGCGGCTCGGCTTTCGCGGGGGTGCGGTTCCAGACGGCGATGTCGCAGCCCGATTTTGCCAGCCGGCGCGCCATCTCGAAGCCCATGCGCCCGGCGCCGATCCAGCCGAGCCTCGCTGCTTTTGCGGCGATCAATTCAGCTCTCCTTCGACTTCATCTGGGTGCGGGCTCGATCACCGCGAGCACCGTGCCCACCGGCACCGTGCTGCCGGCCTCGACCAGGATCGCCTTGAGCACGCCGCTCGCGACCGCCGGAATCTCGGTCGTCACCTTGTCGGTCTCGACCTCGAAGAGCGGCTCGTCGGCGCGCACCGTGTCGCCCACCTTCCTGTACCAGCTCGCCACCGTTCCCTCGGTCACCGTCTCGCCCAGCTGCGGCATGATCACGTCCATTGCGTCTGCGTTCGGCTCACGCGGCGCGCCGTGAACCCAGCGCGCGCTTGACCTCGCTCGCGATGCGCGCCGCGCTCGGCACGACCGCGTCCTCGAGCTGGTCCGCCGCGGGCAGCGGAATGTGCGGGGTGGTGATGCGGATCACCGGCCCCTTGAGCGCGCCGAAGACCTCCTCCTGGATGAGCGATGCGATCTCGGCGCCCCAGCCGCAAAGGCGCGGATTTTCCTCGACCGTGAAGACGCGTCCGGTGCGCGAGGCCTCGCGAAGCAGCGTGTGCGCGTCGAGCGGCACGAGCGAGCGCACGTCGATCACGCTCGCGTGAATGCCGTGGTCGGCGGCGAGCATCTCCGCCGCTTTCAGCGCGCGCGGGACC
>DASPXL010000122.1:0-30453 GCA_035637375.1 Burkholderiales bacterium | reverse complement strand
TCGCCGAGCACGTGGATGCCCTTGTGCGCGGTCGATTCCATGCTGAGCCAGTCCACGCCGCACCAGCGCGTGTTCGGCGCGAGGAGCCCCGCGGTGCGCGCGATATCTCCCGCGCGCATCGGCGGCAGCACATTGAGCACGTCGCCTCTGACGGCATCGAAATCGGTCTTGACCGTCTTCGCGCGCGCGTCCACCGCTTTGGCCTCGCTGTTGCCGCGGTACTCGATGATGCCCTTGTAGAGCTCGTTCCAGGCTGCTTTGAAAAGCGCCGGCTTCGAGACGACGTCCTCGTTCGCATCGAGGATGATGATCTTGGAGCGCGGCTTCGCCTGCTTGAAGTAGAAGGCGACCTGGCAGGCGCGCTCGTAGGGTCCCGGCGGGCAGCGGAAAGGCGCGCGGGGAATTGCGATGATGAAGACGCCGCCGTCGGGCATCGCCTCGAGCTGCTGCCGCAGAGCGACGGTCTCGGGGCCTGCCTTCCAGGCGTGCAGAATCGTTTTTTGCGCTTCGGGGTTATAGCCCTCGATCTGATCGTGCATGAAATCGACCGCGGGCGATACGACCAGCCGGTCGTAGGGCAGGTCCTCGATGCGCTTGAGGGAAACCCTCTTCTTCTCGACGTCAATCGCGGTGGCTTCGTCGCGGATCACCTGCACGCCGTAGTCGCGCAGCCTCGCGTAGCTGCGCGTTATGTCGCCCATCGTCCTGGTTCCCCCGAGGACGAGGTTGGACGTAGGGCAGGAGATGAACTCGGCGTTGCGCTCGATCAGAAACACCTCGACGGCTCCGCCGCTCCATATGCGCAGGTACTTAGCCGCGGTCGCGCCGCCGAACCCCCCTCCGATGACGATCACGCGGCCGATCGGCTTCTCCGGGGCGCTCGGCTGCGTCATGCAGCCCGTCAGGAGCGAGGTCGCCGCGGCGCCGGAAATCTTCAGGAAATCGCGTCGGGTCAATCGACTCATGATCGTCTCCTATCTGGCCCTTTGCTCCGAGAAATACGCGGCGAGCGCATCGATCTGCTCGTCGGTATAGCCCTTCGCGATCTGGTGCATGATCGTCGCCGGGCGCTTCCCGGCTCTGAAATCCTGCATCTGCTGCGCGAGATAGGACCGCTGCTGGCCGGCGAGATTCGGCATTCCCTGCCGACTCGCTCCATTTGTCCCGTGGCAGGTGGCGCAGGCGGCGGCGAGGTTTCGGCCGAGATTGGGATCCGCGCCCTGCGCCGGAGCGCTCGGGGCGAGGGCAGTGCCGGAGACGAACGCGGCGGCAAACAGTGTGCGGATCATGGCAGCCTCCTCGAAAATTCTTGTCCTTGTGATTTCGAGTTTCCGTCCGGCCCGGCGGGCTGTCAAGGGGCGCGGCTCGCGCCGCGCGAAAAATAAAAGGCCGCCCCGCGGCGGCCTCTGTCCGTTTCAGCGGGCGTTCACGTTTCGGGGGCGACCTCCGGCAATTTCTCCTCGGAAAACGCGAGCGTGATCTTGCCGTTCGCGTCGATGTCGACCGTGACTTTGCCGCCGTTGGCGAGCTTGCCGAAGAGCAGCTCGTCGGCGAGCGCCCGGCGAATCGTGTCCTGGATCAGCCGCGACATCGGGCGGGCGCCCATCAGCGGATCGAAGCCGTGCTTGCCAAGGTGCTCGCGCAGCGCGTCGGTGAATATCGCCTCGACCTTCTTCTCGTGCAGCTGCGCCTCGAGCTGCATCAGGAACTTGTCCACCACGCGCAGGATGATGTCGTGGTCGAGCGAGCGGAACGAGATGGTCGCATCCAGCCGGTTCCTGAACTCCGGCGAGAACAGCCGCTTGATCTCGGCGCTTTCGTCGCCCGGCTCCTTCTTCGCGGTGAAGCCCATCACCGGCCGGTTGAGCGCTTCGGCTCCGGCGTTGGTCGTCATGACGATGATGATGTTCCTGAAGTCGGCCTTCCTGCCGTTGTTGTCGGTGAGGGTGCCGTGGTCCATCACCTGCAAGAGGATGTTGAAGATGTCCGGATGCGCCTTCTCGATCTCGTCGAGCAGCAGCACCGCGTAAGGCTTCTTGGTAACCGCCTCGGTCAGGAGTCCGCCCTGGTCGAAGCCGACGTAGCCGGGGGGCGCGCCGATCAGGCGCGACACTGCGTGCCGTTCCATGTATTCGGACATGTCGAAGCGGTGCAGCTCGATCCCCATGCAGTAGGCGAGCTGGCGCGCGACTTCGGTCTTGCCGACGCCGGTGGGCCCGCTGAAGAGGAAGCAGCCGATCGGCTTCTGCGGATTGGCGAGCCCCGAGCGCGCGGTGCGGATCGCCGACACCAGCGCCTCGATCGCCTGATCCTGGCCGAACACCACGGCCTTCAGGTCGCGGTCGAGGTTCTTGAGCGCTGCCCGGTCGTCCTGCGACACCGACGCGGGCGGGATGCGCGCGATCTTGGCGATGATCTCCTCGATCTCGGTCTTGCCGACGACCTTCTTCTGCCTGGACTTCGGCAGGATCTTCTGCGCGGCGCCCGCCTCGTCGATCACGTCGATCGCCTTGTCGGGCAGGTGCCGGTCATTGATATAGCGTGCGGACAGCTCGGCGGCGCTCGTCAACGCGTTGCCGCTGTACTTGATGCCGTGATGCGCCTCGAAGCGCGATTTCAGGCCGCGCAGGATCTGCACCGTCTCTTCGACCGAAGGCTCGGGCACGTCGATCTTCTGGAAGCGCCGCGACAGCGCGTGGTCTTTCTCGAACACGCCGCGGTACTCGTTGTAGGTGGTCGCGCCGATGCATTTCAGCGCCCCGGAGGAGAGCGCCGGCTTGAGGAGGTTCGAAGCATCCAGGGTCCCGCCCGAGGCGGCGCCGGCACCGATCAGCGTGTGGATCTCGTCGATGAAAAGGATCGCATTCGGGTTGTCCACCAGCTGCTTCAGCACCGCCTTCAAGCGCTGCTCGAAATCGCCGCGGTACTTGGTCCCCGCGAGCAGCGCGCCCATGTCGAGCATGTAAACCTGGCAGCGCGTGAGAATTTCGGGCACCTGACCCTCGACGATGCGGCGCGCGAGCCCCTCGGCGATCGCAGTCTTGCCCACGCCCGCCTCGCCCACGAGGAGAGGGTTGTTCTTGCGCCGCCGGCACAGCGTCTGGATGACGCGCTCGATCTCGCGCTCGCGGCCGATCAGCGGATCGATCTTGCCGACCAGCGCCTGGGCGTTGAGGTTGAGCGTATAGGTTTCGAGGGCGCCGCCGGATTGCTGCTCGTCGCCCGCGGCTTCCTGCTCGGACTCGCCGCCGCCTTTTGCTTCCTTCGATGCCGGCGTCTTGGTGATGCCGTGCGAGATGTAGTTCACGACGTCGAGGCGCGTCACGCCCTGCTGGTGGAGGAAATATACGGCGTGCGAGTCCTTCTCGCCGAAAATGGCGACGAGCACGTTCGCGCCGGTGACTTCCTTCTTGCCCGAGGATTGCACGTGCAGGATCGCGCGCTGGATGACGCGCTGGAAGCCCAACGTGGGCTGCGTGTCGATTTCCCCGGTTCCCGCGACCGTTGGCGTATGCGCGGTGATGAAGTCCCCCAGGGCCTTTCTCAATTCCTCGATGTTGGCGGCGCACGCGCGCAGCACCTCCGCCGCGGTGGGGTTGTCCAGCAGCGCGAGCAGCAGGTGCTCGACGGTGATGAACTCATGCCGCTTCTGGCGAGCCTCCACGAAAGCCATGTGCAAGCTGACTTCGAGTTCCTGGGCGATCATCGGTTGTCCGTAATCATCTTCATGCGATGACTCACGTTTCCTCCATGACACATTGTAGCGGGTGCTGGTGCCTGCGTGCATACCCGACCACCTGCTCGACCTTGGTCGTGGCGACGTCCTTCGGGTAGACCCCGCAGATACCCATGCCCTCGCGATGGACTTTGAGCATCACCTGTGTTGCCTTCTCCCGAGTCATGGAAAAGAATTTTTGCAGCACGAGGACAACGAATTCCATGGGGGTGTAGTCGTCGTTCAAGATGATGACCTTAAATAAGGGGGGAGGCTTGAGCTTGGATTTCTTGGCCTCGAGTAGAGCGCCTTCTCGCATGCGGGTCGCCATACGTCACTTAACTTAACTTATGCCAGAAGCTCCCACCCGTCAAACCGCTCGGACCCGGTTGCAGGAGGAAAATCACGAGCTTCATGCGCACCCTGTTGGGCGGAAGCGCCTCCATCAATGTCGGCTGATCGTCCATAATGTAATCGCTGTCGCTGCATCGTGCAACCTCAAACGTGCTGGCAGAACAAGGGGTTGACGCTCCCTTGGGCACTTGACGTCATCGCTCAAAGCGCGTAAAAGGCTTCCCTGTGTTTGTCCTCCATGCGGTTTGCAGGCTCAAATTCCTCTGCTGCGTTGAAGTACAGGCATAGTTGAAAGTGTCCCGGTATTAAAACTCAGGAAGGTTCTATGCCAACAGGTACGGTAAAGTGGTTCAATGATGCCAAGGGTTATGGCTTTATAACCCCGGACGACGGCGGTGAGGATTTGTTTGCGCACTTCTCCGCGATTCAGATGAGCGGCTTCAAAACGCTCAAGGAAGGACAGAAGGTCCAGTTCGAAGTCACGCAAGGCCCGAAAGGCAAGCAGGCTTCGAACATCCAGGCCGCGAGCTAGAGCGCTCGCGAGCTCTCGGGCGGCACCCCCGCCCAAGGCTGCAAGTTCCCCTCGTTTTCGACCTCGGGTTACCGGGGTCGGGCGCTCTTTTTCCGTTCGGAATGAGCCCGTTTGCGCGCTTTCAGGCACGCGCCCGCGTCACTGCATGCGCCGCTTGAGCTCTTCGTCCACTGCGTTCATGAACTCGTCGGTGGTGAGGAATGGGTGGTCCGGGCGGATCAGGATGGCGAGATCTTTGGTCATCTTGCCGGACTCCACGACATCGACGCAGACCTTTTCCAGGGTTTCGGCGAACTTGATCAGCTCGGGGGTGCCGTCCATGCGTCCGCGGAAGATCAGCCCGCGAGTCCAGGCGAAAATCGAGGCGATGGGATTGGTCGAAGTAGGCTTGCCCTGCTGGTGCAACCGGTAATGTCGCGTCACGGTGCCGTGCGCGGCCTCGGCCTCGACCGCTTTGCCGTCGGGGGACATGAGCACCGAAGTCATCAGACCCAGCGACCCGTAGCCCTGGGCGATGGTGTCGGACTGCACGTCCCCGTCGTAGTTCTTGCACGCCCAGAGATAACCGCCGCTCCATTTCAGGCTCGCGGCGACCATGTCGTCGATCAGGCGGTGCTCGTAGGTCAGGCCCGCCGCGTCGAACCGCTTCTTGAACTCCGCGTCGAAGATCTCCTCGAACAGGTTCTTGAACCGGCCGTCGTAGACCTTGAGAATCGTGTTCTTGCTTGAAAGATATACCGGGTATTTGCGCTGCAAGGCGTAGTTGAAGCAGGCGCGCGCGAAGCCCTTGATCGACTCGTCGAGGTTGAACATCGCCATGGTGACGCCCGCGCCGGGCGCCTTGAACACTTCGCGCTCGACCGCGGCACCGCCGCCTTCGGGCTGAAAGCTGAGTTTGATCGTGCCGGAGCCGTCGAACTTGATCTCGGTGGCTCGATATTGATCTCCGAAACCGTGACGCGCGATCACGATCGGCTTGTTCCAGTGGGGGACGATGCGCGGCACGTTCCTGCAGATGATGGGCTCTCGGAAGATCGTGCCGTCGAGAATGTTGCGGATGGTCCCGTTCGGGCTGCGCCACATCTGCTTCAGCTTGAACTCCGTCACGCGCCCTTCGTCCGGAGTGATGGTCGCGCACTTCACCGCCACGCCGTATCTTCTCGTGGCGTTGGCCGCGTCGATCGTGATCTGATCGCCGGTCTTGTCCCGCGCTTCGACGCCGAGATCGTAGTATTTCAACTCGACGTCGAGATAGGGAAGGATCAGCTTCTCGCGGATCATTTTCCAGATGATCCGGGTCATCTCGTCACCGTCCATCTCGACGATCGGCTTCCTGACCTTGATCTTGTTCACGGGAGGCTCCTGCAGTTTCGCTTTGGATGTAAGAGGTCTGCGCGGCCGGGTGCAGCCATGGCCGCGCAAAAAGGCGTGTTCTTGAGAGGGCGCTATTATAGCGAATCGTTGCGAGAGTCCCCCGCAGCGCCGCAGCGTGGGGCAAGGAAGGGAAAAGGCTCCAACCAGCTGTTGTTGCAAAAGAAATCAGCTCGCCGGGTTGCGCCTTCCGGCGGCTTTTCGTTACAATGCGCTCGCGCCTGTCAACCTCGCAACGCAAAGGGCGTTAGTGGGAGGGACTGGTCCCGAGGCAGAGGACCGGTCGCAACCCGATCGTTAACTCCACGGAGAGGAAAATATGAGGAAGCTGATCACCATCCTGGTGGCCGCTGTGTTCGCCGTTTCAAGCGGCGCGGCTCTGGCGATGTCCCATACCGGTGCCAAGCCAGCGGACAAGAAGGAAGAGATGAAGAAGGGCGACAAGAAGTCCGACAAGAAGGCCAAGAAGGCGAAGAAGGAAGCCAAGAAGGACGAAAAGAAGTAACTTGCGCTTCGGTGAAACCAAGGCAGGGCCTCCAGCCCTGCCTTTTTTATTTCCGCGTATGAGACGGCTTGGCCTGAAGATCGGGGTTTGTATGGGCGCCATGGCGGCCGCGACCGCCTTTGCCCAGCTGCCGACGGTGGAGCTTTCCGCCGGCATCCACCTCGTTCGCGCCGAAGTGGCCTATACCTTCGACACGCGGGGGCAGGGTCTCATGTTCCGCAAGGCGCTCGGTCCCAATGAAGGCATGTTCTTCGTGTTCCCTCGGGCCGAAATCCACTGCATGTGGATGAAGAACACCCTGATCCCGCTTTCGGTGGCGTTTCTGGACGAAAAGGGAAGGGTCGTCAGCATTGCCGACATGCAGCCGCGGACCGAAATCTCGCATTGCGCGGCGGCACCCGCCAAGTTCGCGCTGGAAATGAGCCACGGCTGGTTCGCCGCTAAGGGCATCAGGTCCGGCGCGACGATCCTCGGCGTCGACAAGGCGCCTGCGGCGCGCTGAGGGCCTTCAGGGAGAAGCGGGGGCTCGCGTCCGCGCCGTCTCTGCCGGGCTCTATCTGCCGTAAAACAGGGCGGTGTGCGCCCCCGCCGCCATGAAATACAACATCGGAAGGGAAAACATCGTATTGGTGCGCGAGGCGAGGAAAGCGACACGGCGCGCCCTGTTCTTTTCCTCGTCGGTCGCCTGCACCATGCCGAGGATCTTCTTCTGGTTGGGCCAGATCAGCCCCCAGACGTTTATCAGCATGATGGTTCCAAGCCAGGCACCGACGCCGATCGCGTAATACGATTTGTTCAGGAACAGGAACGCGTCGAGGAAATGCCGTCCCAGCAGCGCCGCTCCCGCAAGCCAGGTCACGACGGCCGCCCAGCGGAACCAGAACAGCGCGCGGGGCATCACGTGTTTGGAGATGCCGGCCGCCGTGCCGTCGGCCGCTGCCGCCTTCGCCGCCGCGACATTGACGAAATTGAAGTAGTAGAGCAGGCCGATCCACATCACGCCGGCGAGGAGGTGGATCCAGCGAGAGATTGCAGGTACCCAGTCCATGTCAGCCTCCCAGCGCGTACGAGACGATGTTGTGCAGGATCAGGGTCAGGATCAAGCCGCTGATGACCGTCCCCCAGAGTGAATCAAGCGGATTTTTCATGGTCGTTCTCCCGATGATCGGAGCCGCAAGCGCGCGGCCCGCGTAATTCTCTGTCCAAAGCGGGCCCGATTGCAAGCGCGAGTTCGCGGAAAAGGCCTCCGAATGAGCGCGGGTTTGATCCCGTGCGCTCAGTCTTTGGCGGCGATGCGCGCTCGGGCGCGCCCCCTGGCGAAGCGCAGAGCCACCGACTCTCCTACGGCCAGGGCGGCGCTGTCGCGCACGATGCCGCCGTCCAGCTTGTGCACGATGCTGTAGCCGCGCTCCAGTACCGCGGCCGGGTCCAGGTGCGCGAGGCTCGCCGCGAGGCGCGCGCAATCGGCGGCGGCCCGTTCGACGCGGGCGCGAGTCCCTGCCCGTACCCGGGATATCGCCTGCACCCACCTCGCCGAGAGTTCGTCGAGATTGGGCAGCCGCGCCCGGCTGCGCTGCAAAAGCGCTGCGATCCGCCATTGCCGCTCTGCGACCACCCGGGCAAGGGCTTGTCGGAGTCTCAGCCGCAGCTGGCCCAGCAGCTCGCCCTGGGCCTGCAGCCTCGCGCCGGGGTGGACCAGCCTGCGCGCGAGGTGGTCGACATGCAGCATGCGGCCCTCGAGCTCGTGCCGGGCCCGCAGCCCGATGCGTGCCGCCAGTCTGGAAATGACGTGGAGCAGCTGGGTGCGTTCCGGGCTCACCATTTCCGCTGCAGCCGTCGGCGTGGGCGCGCGCCGGTCGGCGGCAAAGTCGGCGATCGTGAAGTCCGTCTCGTGGCCGATGCCGGTGACGACAGGAATCGGGCACGCCCGAACGGCGCGCGCCACGATTTCTTCGTTGAACGCCCACATGTCCTCGATGCTGCCGCCGCCGCGCACCAGCAGCAGGACCTCGCACTCCCCCCGCCGGCCGGCGGTTCCGAGCGCGGCTGCGATTTCCTCCGCCGCGCCCTCGCCCTGGACCCTCACCGGGAAGAGGACGACCGCGACCGACGGGTCGCGCCGCTCGAGCGTCGTGAGCACATCCCGCAAGGCTGCCGCCTCCCGCGAAGTCACCACGCCGATCGTGCGCGGGAAAGGGGGGAGCTGCCGCTTCTTTTCCGTTTCGAACAGGCCCTCTTTCTCGAGCCTCTCGCGAAGCCTCAGGAAAGCCTCGAACAGCGCGCCGCGTCCGGCGCGCCGCATGGTTTCGACGTTGAGCTGAAAGTCGCCGCGCGGCTCGTACATCGTCACGAGCACCTGCGCTTCGACCTGCAGCCCGTCTCGCGGCAGCCATTCGAGACCCCGGTGCCGGTGCCTGAACATCACGCAGCGCGCTTGCGCGTGCTCGTCTTTCAGGACGAAATAGGCGTGTCCGGACTTGGCGGTGGTGAAATTGGATATCTCGCCGGCAACCCAGAGCAAGGGATAGCGATGCTCGATCAGGTCCCGGACGCTGCGAATAAGGGCTGAAACGGTGAGAATTTCCCGGGGAGACGGCGTGGAAACCCGCGCCAGTGCTTGTTCTGCGCGCATCGGCCGATTGTAACCTATCCACAATGGGCCGCCCGGCGATTGGGCTCCCTATGAGCGGCTCATGCAAAGGCCGAAGTGCAGGACGTAAGCTATTGAGCAGAAATAGTAAAAATGAAAGGTCAAGTTTTCATCAGGAGGGAGAAAATCCTTTTGCGCGATTCACTTACGCGCGCTTTCCTACCGGTATGCACAACCTTATCCACAGTATTTGTGGATAAGGGTTTGGCACCGAGCACGTGCTCGGCATCCGTAATGGGCGCGGTCGCCGTCGCTTTTTTCCATACCCGGGCGGCGCATCTTCTTGAAATATTTCGCCTTGCCGAATCCCCGGTCGCAGGCTAAAGTGGGCGCGGGTCTGACCCGGAGAACGCTGTTGTTCGCCATCATCCAGGCCGCGGGCTGGCCGATCTATTTCCTCCTTGCCGTATCGATCATCGCAGTTGCCCTCATCATCGAGCGGTTCATCATCCTCCGCAAGGAAAAAATCGTTCCAAACGGTCTGCTGGAAAGGGTGCTCGTGGCGTACGAGAAACAGGGCGTGAGTGAAGAAATGCTGGAGAAGCTCTCGCAGGATTCCCCGCTAGGGCAGGTGCTCGCTTCGGGCTTGCGCAATCACAAGAGTCCCCGCCAAGTCATGAAGGACGCTATCGAGGAAGCCGGTAGCGCCGTGGCGCACGAGCTCGAGCGCTTCCTGACGACGCTCGGCACCATCGCCACGATCAGCCCTCTCATGGGCCTGTTCGGCACGGTGGTCGGCATGATCGAGATTTTCGGCTCGCAGTCGCCTTCCGGGTCCAACCCCCAGCAGCTCGCGCACGGCATTTCCGTGGCGCTGTACAACACGGGGTTCGGCCTGGTGATCGCGATTCCGGCGATGATCTTTTTCCGCCACTTCCGCGGCCGGGTCGAGACCTTCGTGATCGAAATGGAGCAGCAGGCGGCGCGGCTGGTCGACGTGGTCCACGGCGAACGCTTCGACTTCCAGCAGCCCCCGCACGCCGAGGCATGAGGTTTACCCGCAGGCCCAAGGAAGATCCGGAAATCAACCTGATTCCGATGATCGACGTGCTGCTGGTGATCATCATTTTCCTGATGCTGACGACGACCTACTCCAAGTTCGCGGAGCTGCAGATCAATCTGCCGAGCGCCGACGCCGAAAAGCAGCTGGAGCGTTCCAACGAAATCAACGTTGCGATCAGCTCCGGCGGGCAATACCAGCTGCAGCGAAAGCCGATCCAGTTCCGGGATGTTCCCAGCCTCGCCGAAGAACTCCGCCGCGCCGGCGCCGGCATGAAGAGCCCGATCGTCGTCATCAACGCCGACAATAATGCCACGCATCAGTCGGTGATCCGCGTCATGGACGCGGCGCGACAGGCGGGCTTCGGCCAGGTGGCGTTCGCAGTGGAGCAAGTCACGAAGTAGCATGAGGGCCGCATCGGGCGGTCCGGCTCCCGTTCCTCCAATGAGCTTCGCCGCGCGCCACTGGTACCGGCTGAGCCCGGTGTCGGTCCTGCTCGTCCCGGTGGGGCTTCTCTTTCGCTTCCTGGCGGCCCTGCGCCGCCTGTTCTACCGTGTGGGCGTGCTGCCCTCGGCACGGCTTCGCGTCCCGGTGATCGTCGTCGGGAACCTCACCGTGGGCGGCACGGGAAAGACGCCGCTGATCCTCGCGCTGGCCGAAGCCCTTCGCCGCAAAGGACGACACCCCGGGATTCTCAGCCGCGGGTACGGCGGAGCCCCCGTCGGGCCTTGTGCGGTGAGCGCGGGAGACGACGCGGAACGGGTCGGCGATGAGCCGTTGCTGCTTGCCGAGCGTTCGGGCTGCCCGGTGTGGGTCGGCGCCGACCGCGCGGCGGCCGGGCGCGCGCTGCTCGCGGCCCATGCCGAGTGCGACGTGATTCTCTGCGACGACGGGCTGCAGCACTACCGCCTTCGCCGCGATTTTGAAATTGCGGTCGAGGACGAGCGCGGCCACGGCAACGGCCTGCCGCTTCCGGCCGGACCTTTGCGTGAACCTGCGAGCCGTCGCGTGGACGCGACGGTCGTGAACGGCGCCGAGCCGAAGCCGGGCGCGTTCCGCATGCGGCTCATGCCGGCGGGCTTTTACCGGGTCGGCGAGCGGCCTGCACCCGTGGCGCGCTCCGAGCTGTCGGGAAGGAGGCTGCACGCGGTCGCGGGAATCGGCAATCCAAAGCGGTTTTTCGAGGAGCTTGCGCGAATGGGCCTGAATTTCGCGGCGCATCCGTTCCCCGACCATCACCGGTTTCGGCCGGCGGATCTCGAATTCGCCGACTGCGATCTGGTGCTGATGACGGAGAAGGATGCGGTAAAATGTCGGCGCTTCGGCCGGCGCGATCTGATCGCCGTGTCCGTCGACGCCGAAGTCGATCCCGTTCTCGGCAACCTCATTCTGGAACGCATTCATGGACGCGCGCCTGCTTGACATCCTCGTCTGCCCGATCTGCAAGGGACCGCTCGTCCATCGCAAGGCGCAGGCCGAGCTGCTCTGCAAAGCTGACCGCCTCGGATTCCCGATCCGCGACGATATTCCGGTGATGCTCGAGGAAGAGGCGCGCAAGCTCGAGCCCACCGAGGAAGTCGAATAGGTCAGGCGGTGCCTGGAATTCGGCCCGCGTGAGCTTTACAGTCGTCATTCCGGCGCGGTTCGCCTCCACCCGTCTTCCCGGAAAGGCTCTCGCGGATCTTGGCGGCAAGCCCATGGTGGTGCGCGTCGCGGAACGGGCGCGTGAGAGCGGGGCGCAGCAGGTCTACATAGCCACAGATCACCGAGACGTCGCCCGCGCCGCGGAACAACACGGGTTCCGGGCGGTGATGACCCGCGCAGACCATCCAACCGGCACCGACCGCGTCGCCGAGGCCGTGGAGCGCATCGATCTGCCGCGCGACGCGATCGTGGTCGACGTGCAAGGCGACGAGCCGCTGATCGAACCGGGACTGATTCGCGCCGTCGCCGCCGTGCTTGCCGATACGCCCGAAGCTGCGATCGCCACCGCCTGCCACCCAATTCGGGAGGCCGCCGAGCTATTCAATCCCAACGTCGTCAAAGTGGTTCTTGATCACGCGGGATTCGCCCGTTACTTCAGCCGCGCGCCGATTCCTTGGGCGCGGGACGCGTTTGCTGCCTCGACGTCGGCGCTTCCCGCGGATTTCCCTTGCTACCGCCACGTCGGAATCTACGCACACCGATGCGATTTCCTGCTGGCCTATTCCCGTCTTGCCCGCTCGCCGCTCGAGGATTTCGAGGCGCTCGAGCAGCTGCGCGCGCTCTGGCACGGCTACCCCATCGCGGTCACGGTGCGGCAGGACGCGCCGCTCCCGGGCGTGGACACGCCCGAGGATCTGGAGCGCGCCCGGGCGCTGTTTGACCGCAAGGAGCACAAACGGTAGTTTCGCCTCATCGGGGGGCGCACCGCCGCGATTGCCGAGGACAATAATGAGACTGATCCTTCTCGGGCCACCGGGAGCAGGCAAGGGCACGCAGGCGAGTTTCATCAGGGAACGCTTCCGCATTCCGCAGATCTCGACCGGGGACATGCTGCGCGCCGCGGTGAAGGCGGGCACCGGGCTCGGCAGCGCCGCAAAAAAAGTGATGGACGCGGGTCAGCTCGTTTCCGACGACATCATCATCGGCCTGGTGAAAGAACGCCTGAGGGACCACGATTGCGGGAACGGGTGCCTGTTCGACGGCTTTCCGCGCACCGTCCCTCAGGCGGAGGCGATGCGCCACTCCGGAGTCGATCTCGACTTCGTTCTGGAGATCGATGTCGACGAGGACGAGATCATCCAGCGCATGAGCGGGCGCCGTGTGCATCCGGGCTCCGGGCGCGTCTACCACGTCAAGTTCAACCCGCCCAAAGTGCCCGGCAAGGACGACGTCACCGGCGAGCCGCTCATCCAGCGTGACGACGACAAGGAGGAGACGGTCAGAAGGCGCCTGCAGGTCTACCGGCAGCAGACCCGGCCGCTCGTCGATTACTATGCGAAATGGGCGGCGCAGGGCGACGCGCGGGCGCCGAAGTACAGGAAAATCTCCGGCATGGGCTCGGTCGCGGAAATCCGCGACCGGGTCTTCGCCGCGCTCAAAATGATATAACGCAATATGAAACCGAGAAATGCTTTCTATGCACAATCGGGCGGGGTGACCGCCGTCATCAACGCGAGCGCGGCCGGAGTGATCGAGACCGCGCGCAAGCACAGGAGCCGCATCGGCAAGGTCTACGCCGGCCGCGACGGCATCATCGGCGCGCTCAGCGAAGACCTGATCGACACGAGCAGGGAACCCGCGTCTTTCATCGCCAGGCTCAAGACGACGCCCGGCGGCGCGTTCGGCTCGTGCCGCTACAAGCTGAAGGGCATCGAGGAAAACCGCGCGCACTATGAGCGTCTGATCGACGTGTTCCGCGCCCACGACATCGGCTATTTCTTCTACAACGGCGGCAACGACTCCGCCGACACCGCGTGGAAAATCTCGCAAGTCGGCGAGAAACTCGGCTACCCGCTCGTCTGCGTAGGCATTCCCAAGACCGTCGACAACGACTTGGCGGTCACCGACAACTGCCCCGGCTTCGGCTCGGTGGCGAAGTACGTCGCGACCTCGATCCGCGAGGCGGGCTTCGACGTCGCCTCGATGGCGAAGACCTCAACCCGGGTCTTCGTCATGGAGGTCATGGGCCGTCACGCGGGATGGATCACCGCGGCTTGCGGTCTCGCGGCCGACAGGGAGGGCGACGCGCCGCAGATCCTGCTTTTTCCGGAGATCCAGTTCGACGAGGAGAAGTTCCTCGCGCGCGTGAAGGAGGTCGTGGAACGCGACGGCTACTGTGCGATCGCCGTGTCCGAGGGGCTGCGCAACAGGGAAGGAAAGTTCCTTTCCGAGACCGGTCTGAAGGACGCGTTCGGCCATTCGCAGCTGGGCGGCGCGGGCGAGATCATCGCCAAGCTCGTCAAGGACCGCCTGGGCTACAAATACCACTGGGCGCTCGCCGACTATCTGCAGCGCGCGGCGCGCCATATCGCCTCGAAGGTGGACGTCGAGCAATCTTACAAGCTCGGCGTCGCCGCGGTGAAGTTTGCGATCGCGGGCAGGAATGCGGTGATGCCGGTGATCGAGCGCGTGTCGAACAAGCCCTATCGCTGGCGCATCGTGGTCGCAAACCTTGCCGATATCGCCAACAAGGAAAAGATGATGCCGCGCGACTTCATCACCGATGATGGCTTCCACATCACGCCGAAGTGCCGCGCCTATCTCTCGCCGCTGATCCAGGGTGAGTCGCCGCCGCCGTACAAGAACGGGCTGCCCGACTACGTGAAACTCAAAAATACGCCGGTCCCGAAAAAGCTTCCCCCCTTCAAGATTTAGATTCGGGTTTCCTGCTGCTATAATTTCGCGCTTTTCACCCAGGTCCGGGACAAGGGCCCTCAATCAGAGGAGAAGTCTATGAGCGGAGGTCTGTGGCTCGCCATCGGCTGCGGCGCGGCGGCGCTCGCCTACGGCGGCTGGCAAATATCCTGGATCCTGCAGCAGCCCACCGGCAACGATCGCATGCGCGAGATCGCGCAAGCCATTCAGACCGGCGCGATGGCCTACCTCAATCGGCAGTACACGACCATCGGCATCGTCGGCGTGATCCTGTTCCTGGTGATCGGCCTTGTGCCCGGCCTGGGCTGGGCGACCGCCTGGGGATTCGCCGTCGGCGCGATCCTGTCGGGAGCGACCGGTTACATCGGCATGAACATCTCGGTGCGCTCCAACGTGCGCACCGCGGAAGCCGCGCGCGTAGGGCTGAACGAGGCGCTGACGCTTGCCTTCCGCGGCGGCGCGATCACCGGTCTCCTCGTCGTGGGCCTCGGTCTGCTGGGCGTCGCGAGTTACTACGCGATCATGGCGGCTTCGGCGGCGCCTGGCGCCGCCTTGAGCGAAGTCATCAGGCCGCTCGTGGGCCTGGGATTCGGCGGGTCGCTCATCTCGATCTTCGCGCGGCTCGGCGGGGGCATCTTCACCAAGGGCGCGGACGTCGGCGCGGATCTCGTCGGCAAGGTCGAAGCGGGCATTCCCGAGGACGACCCGCGCAATCCCGCGGTGATCGCCGACAACGTCGGCGACAACGTGGGCGACTGCGCCGGCATGGCGGCGGACCTGTTCGAGACCTTCGCGGTGACCTTGATCGCTACGATGCTCCTCGGCGCGCTGATGGTGAAGACCGACTCCGACGCGGCGGTCATCTATCCGCTCGCGCTCGGCGGTGTTTCGATCATCGCCTCGATCATCGGCTGCATGTTCGTCAAGGCGAAACCGGGCAAGAAAATCATGAGCGCGCTCTATCGCGGGGTAATCGTCGCCGGGGTGATCGCTGCGATCCTATTCATCCCGGTGACCTGGAAGATCATGGGCAATCTGGTGAAGGACGTGCCGTTCGAGATCCTCGGCGTCAAGCAGATGATCACGATCTGGCACCTGTGGGGCGCGGCACTCGTCGGCCTTGTTCTCACCGCGCTGATGGTCGTCATCACGGAGTATTACACCGCAACCGAGTATTCGCCCGTACGCCACGTAGCGCAGGCCTCCACGACCGGGCACGCGACCAATATCATCGCGGGTCTGGGCGTATCGATGAAATCGACCGCGTGGCCGGTGATCGCCGTATGCGCCGCGATTCTCATCGCCTACAAGCTCGCGGGGCTCTACGGCATCGCCATCGCCGCTACCGCGATGCTGTCGATGACCGGGATCATCGTCGCGCTCGATGCGTACGGCCCGATCACCGACAACGCGGGCGGAATCGCCGAGATGGCGGATCTGCCCGACTCGGTGCGCGCCATCACGGACCCGCTGGACGCGGTCGGCAACACCACCAAGGCGGTGACCAAAGGCTATGCCATCGGCTCGGCGGGCCTTGCGGCGCTGGTCCTCTTTGCCGACTACACCCACGCCCTCGACCACGCGGGCAAATCCTTGTCCTTCGATTTGTCGAACCACATGGTGATCATCGGCCTGTTCATCGGCGGTCTCGTGCCTTACCTGTTCGGCTCGATGGCGATGGAAGCGGTCGGGCGCGCCGCGGGGGCGGTGGTGATCGAGGTGCGGCGCCAGTTCAAGGAGATCCCCGGGATCATGAAGGGCAAGGCCAAGCCCGAGTACGGCGTAGCGGTAGACATGCTCACCCGCGCGGCGATCAAGGAGATGATCGTGCCGTCGCTGCTTCCGGTGCTCGTGCCGATCGTGGTGGGCTTGCTGCTCGGGCCGCAGGCGCTGGGCGGTGTGCTGATGGGCTCGATCGTCACGGGGCTCTTCGTCGCGATCTCGATGACCACGGGCGGCGGCGCCTGGGACAACGCCAAGAAATACATTGAGGACGGCCACCACGGTGGCAAGGGCTCCGACGCGCACAAGGCCGCGGTTACCGGCGATACGGTCGGCGACCCCTACAAGGACACCGCCGGCCCCGCGGTCAATCCGCTCATCAAGATCATCAATATCGTCGCGCTGCTGATCGTGCCGCTGATGGTCTGAACTTACCGGCGCTTGCCGCGCAACCGATCACGCAAGCGCTTCAGTTCTCGGTACCACGGAAGCAAGGCTTTGGGGTTGGCGGCCGGATTTGCGCCGCTCGGGTTCGGCGTCACGAATACCAGTGTTGCGCCGATTCTCTCCGGTTGCAGGCCCGGTCGGATCGTGCGCTTTGCGCCCTCGGCAAACTGCAGGTATTTCTGAAACGCGCTGATGCCCTGGAACCAGGCAATTACGGGCTGATGGTGCAGCAGCTTGCGCTTCAGGATTAGGGCGCCGCGTCTGTAATCCTCGTCGGTCAGTTCGTCGGCGCGATCGGTCGCGCGCTTTACGATGTCGGTAAAGCCGATGCGATAGTCACCCAGCAGCTTAATTACCGCAGCTCCGCCGGGCTCGAGCGCTTCCGGCGCGATGCCGGCCGCGTTGAAGGTCGGCCAGAACCGGTTTCCGGGGCGCGCGAAATTGAAACCGCGGGTTGCAGAATAGATCGACGGATTGATGCCGATCGAGACAATCTCGAGCCCCGGCGCAAGGCTATCGGGGAGGACGAGCGACCGGCGCGCTCGCTTTGATCGTGCCGGGGCGCTCTTAGCGCGCGTGAGTTTCACGGCGGAGGAAATCGATCGATTTCGCTGCGACGGCAGGGTCTAGACAATCGAAACTCTGGATCCCCGGCGTCGCTCTGAGCCAGGTAAGCTGGCGCTTGGCGAGCTGGCGCGTCGCAAATATCCCGCGATTGCGCAATTCGTCGCGATCGATTTCTCCCTCGAGAAACTGCCACGCTTGCCGATACCCGACGCAGCGCATCGAAGGCAGGCCAGGCCGCAGCGCGTAGCGCTCGCGCAACGCGCGCAGCTCCTCGACGAGTCCTGCTTTCAGCATCGCGTCGAAGCGTTCTTCGAGGCGCCGATGCAGCGCGCCGCGATCGGATGGAACGAGCGCAAGCTCGATGAGGCGGAAGGGAAGAGATGCAGGCTTTGCTTGCCCGAGCAGTTGTGACATCGGCTTTCCGCTGATCCGAAAGACCTCGAGCGCCCGCTGGATGCGCTGCGTATCGGTGGGTTTCAGGCGGGTCGCGGTTGCAGGATCGACGCTCGCCAGCTCCGCGTGCAGCGCCGGCCAGCCGCGCGCCGTCGCCTCGGCGTCGAGCTGCGTGCGAACGCCCGCGTCGGACTCCGGGAGCTCGGATAGGCCTTCGCGCAACGCCTTGAAGTAAAGCATGGTCCCGCCGACGAGCAATGGGACGCGCCCGCGCGCGGCGATCTCGTCCATGAGGCGCAACGCGTCGGCGCGGAAGCGGGCGGCCGAATACGTCTGCGTCGGATCGATGATATCGATGAGATGATGGGGCGCGGCGCGGCGTTCCGAGAGCGAGGGCTTCGCTGTGCCGACGTCCATACCGCGATAGACCTGCGCGGAATCGACGCTGACGATCTCCGCCGGTAACACTTGCGCGAGCGCGAGCGCGAGCGGCGTCTTGCCGCTCGCAGTCGGGCCCATGACCAAAACGGCTGGGGGTTTACCGCCCCCGAAGGAAGAGCTTGTCCAGGTCTGCAAGGCTCATCTGGTACCAGGTCGGGCGGCCGTGGTTGCACTGCCCGGAGCGCTCGGTCTCCTCCATTTCGCGCAGCAGGGCGTTCATCTCCGGTATCGTCAAGGCCCGGTTGGCGCGCACCGCGCTGTGGCAAGCCATGGTTCCCAGCAGCTCGTCCCGGCGCTCGGTCAGCACGCGGCTCGCCCCGTACTCGCGGATGTCCCGCAGCACCGCCCGGGCGAGCTCGGCCGCGTCGGCGTCGGCGAGCATGGAGGGGACTGCGCGCACTGCCAGCGCGAACGGCGATATCGCCGCCACGTCGAAACCCAGCAGGTTGAGCGTGGAGCCGTGCTCCTCGA
Organism: Burkholderiales bacterium; assembly: GCA_035637375.1. Taxonomy (GTDB): domain Bacteria; phylum Pseudomonadota; class Gammaproteobacteria; order Burkholderiales; family SG8-39; genus VBDM01. The sequence goes on along the minus strand of DASPXL010000122.1, from coordinate 11,926 downwards.
CCGTTGCGACATCCACCCGGTCCGCATGGAAGGTGGAGGGGATAAGCAGCTTCTGCGTGTTCATCGCGCGCGAGTCGAGGGCCGCCTTGAGCTTTTCGTAGACGATGCGCTCGTGCGCGGCGTGCATGTCGACGAGGATCAGCCCGTCCCGGTTCTGGGCCAGGATGTAGATGCCGTGCAACTGGGCGAGCGCGAAGCCGAGCGGCGGCGCCTCGGAGGAATTTGCGTCGCCGCTTGTCGCCTTTGCGGCCAAGGGTTCGGCGCTCGCGCGCCCGTCGGCGAACATCGCGGTGTAGCTCGCGACCGGCTGCGCGAGGCCGAGGACGCCGGCTCGCGGCTGCACGGAGCGGCCAACGGCAACGGGCGCTGCTACTGCGGGCGGCGTCTCGGCCGCGGTCCCGGAAAGGCCTTTCGCGACCGCGTGAAACACGAACTGATGCACCGCGCGCGGGTCGCGGAAACGGATCTCGATTTTCGCCGGGTGGACGTTGACATCCACCCCGCGCGGATCGATCTCGAGGAAAAGCACATAGGCGGGATGGCGCTCGCCGTGGAGGACGTCGCGGTAGGCTTCACGCAGGGCGTGCGAAAGCAGCTTGTCGCGCACGAACCGGCCGTTCACGTATATGAACTGGGCGTCGCGCGAAGCCCGGGTGTAGGCGGGCGAGCCGGCGAACCCGGAGAGGTTCAAGACGCCGTTCGCCTCGATCGGCCGCATCGACTGAGCGAACTCCGCTCCGAGCGACGCCTCGACCCGTCGCGCCGGATCGGACGGCGCGAGCCGCGCCACGACCCGGCCGTTGTGCTTCAGGGTGAAGCTGACATCGGGGCGCGACAGAGCCGCGCGGGTGAATGCGTCTTCGCAGTGAGCGAATTCCGTGGCATCGCTCTTGAGGAATTTGCGCCGCGCCGGCGTGTTGTAATAGAGGTCGCCGACTTCGACAGTCGTCCCGACGGGATGGGCGACAGGCTGAACCGAGCCGACGCTGCCGCTTTCGGCGCCGACAGAGAAAGCGCGGACTGCTCCCGCGGCCCGGCTCGCCATGTTGACGCGTGCGACCGAGGCGATGCTCGCCAGCGCCTCGCCGCGAAAACCGAGCGAGCGCACCTGCTCGAGATCCTCGAGCGAAGCGATCTTGCTGGTCGCGTGCCGCGCGAACGCCATCGGCAGATCGCCGCTTTCGATGCCGGCGCCGTTGTCGGCGACCCGGATCCGCTTGATCCCGCCCTCGGCGAGCGCGACGCCGATATCGGTCGCGCCCGCGTCGAGGCTGTTCTCCAGCAGCTCCTTGAGGACCGACGCCGGCCGGTCGACCACTTCGCCCGCGGCGATCTGGCTGATGAGCGTCTCGGGCAAGGGGCGGATTAGGGGCACGGGCGGTGGACTCTTCAGCCCCGGAATGACCGGCGCTTTGCGTCCGTGTCGATTCCGGGAGGATTCAATTATATGTCGCGGTAGAATGCCGCGGTGGAACTCCTTCTCTCCGGTTGGGATCTGCTCGTCCATCTCGACCGGCACCTCGCAGCACTGCTCCAGCAACACGGCGCCTGGGTTTATCCGCTGCTCTTCGCCATCATTTTTTGCGAAACCGGGCTGGTCGTGACGCCTTTTCTCCCCGGGGATTCGCTGTTGTTCGTCGCCGGGGCGCTTGCAGCCGCGGGCGGCATCGATGTGCACCTGCTCGCGCCGCTCCTCGTCGCGGCGGCGGCGCTCGGCAATACCGTCAACTACTCGATCGGGTACTTCCTCGGGCCGAAGGTCTTCCACTGGGAGCAGTCCCGGTTCTTCAACAGGAAAGCGCTCGAGCGCGCCCACGCCTTCTACGAAAGGCACGGCGGCAAGACCATCGTCATCACGCGCTTCGTGCCGATTTTGAGGACCTTCGCGCCCTTCGTCGCCGGGATTGCGCGCATGACCTATGTGCGCTTTACCGCGTACAACCTGGCGGGCGCGCTCGCGTGGGTGCTGGCCCTCCTCTATGCCGGGTACTGGTTCGGCAACGTGCCCTTCGTCAAGCAGAACCTGACTTGGGTGATCCTGAGCATCATCGCGATGTCTCTGACGCCGCTCGCGTTCGAGTACCTCAGGCACCGGCTGAACAAGGCGAGAACCTGAAGTTGGACCGCGGATGATCAGTAGAGCGTGGCGAGGGTCGAGCGGGACAGCGGGGGATTCTTCGCGGCGTAGTTCTTGATGCCGCGCAGGATTGCGCGCGCGATTTTCTCCTGGTAGGCCACGTCGTTCAAACGCCGTTCCTCGTCCGGATTGCTGATGAACGCCGTCTCGACCAGGATCGAGGGTATGTCGGGCGCCTTCAACACGGCAAAGCCGCCCTGCTCGACTTTTCCCTTGTGCAGGGAGTTCACCCCTCCCAGCTCCCCAAGCACTGCCCGTCCGAGCTTGAGGCTGTCGCTGATTTGCGCCGTGAGACTCAGGTCGGCAAGCGTCATGGCGAGGAAGCGGTCCTTCCGATTGAGGTTCACTCCACCGATGAGGTCCGCCTCATTCTCGCGCTTGGCCAGCCACTGGGCGGCAGTGCTCGTTGCGCCGCTTTCCGACAGCGTGAACACCGATGAGCCGCGCACGTGGGGCTTGATGAAGGCATCGGCGTGGACCGAGACAAGCAAATCGGCCTTGACGCGGCGCGCTTTCTCGACTCGCACCTCAAGAGGAACGTAATAGTCGCCGTCTCGGGTAAGGGACGCGCGCATATTGGGCTCGGCATCGATCAGGGTCTTCAGTTTGCGGGCGATCGTCAGAGTGACGGTTTTCTCGTAGGTCCCACGGCGCCCTTTCGCGCCCGGATCTTCTCCGCCGTGCCCGGCATCGATCACGATGGTCACGAGGCGATTGGCCATGCGCCCAGGCCGTTCCTTTACTGATTTCCCCTTGTTCGACGCAGCCTTTTGCTCCTCATTTTCGAGAAACTTGCCCAGCGGGTCCTCCATTTTCAGCGCAGGCTTTTGCAGCAGCGCAATCAACGGGTCCAGGGGTTCGAGCGGGTAAATATCGAGCACGAGGCGATGCCCGTAGTCGCCGACCGGCGCAAGCGTGAAGATCTGCGGCTTGATCTCGGCCTTGAGGTCGAGCACGACGCGTACCACCTCGGGCTTGAAGCGCCCAACGCGTAGGTTATCGATGTAAGGGTCGTCCGGCGAAACCTTGCCGGCGAAGCCTTGCTGCACGCTTGCTAAATCGACCTCTTCAAGATCGAGGACGAGCCGCTCCGGATTTTTCAGGACGAGCAGGCTGTGCTTGAGGGATACGCCCGATTCAATCGTCACTCGCGTGTAGTCCTGCGCCGGCCATACGCGGACAGCCTGCAAGGGCTCGGCAGACTGCGCCGGCACGACAAGGAATTGGGAAAGAAAAAGGATAGCGAATCCAAAGGCCGCCAGGCGTTGCGGCCAGTCTGCGCTTACCCGTCGTCCCGCAATTTTTTTAAGCACTGCCCTCCCGCTTCAGAAAATGCGCGAACGTTGATGTCTCGTCCAGTCCCGGAATACGCGAGCTCAAGCTCGAGATCGGGCGGGGGTAGTACGCCGCCAGCCCGTTCCGGCCATTCGACCATGCAGACCCCGTCGCCGTCGCGGAAATAGTCCGCCAAGCCAGCATCGCCAAATTCACTAGGATTCATGAATCGATAAAAATCAAAGTGGTACAAGTGTAATCTAGAAACTACATAAAGTTCAACTAGAGCATAACTCGGACTCTTTACCGTTCCCTCGGCACCCAGACCTCGCAGCAGCGCTCGAACCAAAGTGGTCTTGCCGCTGCCGAGTTCACCGCGCAGGTAAATCCGCATGCCCGGGGCGATGCAGGCGGCGAGCACCCCCCCCAGTCGCAACGTTGCCGCCTCGTCAGGCAGATACCCGGCCCAGTGCGCCTGCAGCGACGGCTGGTTATGATTGGCGGGATGAGTCACGTGAAAGCGATCCGGCGGGCGCCTCCGACGCGGCCCCCCGATCTTGCGATACTCGCGACGACGGTCAAGACCTGGGGACGCGAGCTGGGGTTCCAGGCCGTCGGTATCGCCGATACCGACCTGGCGGCGGTGGAGCCCGGCCTCGCCGCCTGGCTCGAAAGGGGTTTCGCCGGCGAGCTGGATTATATGCGAAAGCACGGCGTCAAAAGAACGCGCCCGGCGTCGCTCGTTCCCGGAACGCTGCGCGTCATTTCGGCGCGAATTGACTACCGTCCCGATGCGGCCGACAGCTGGAGCGTTCTCGCCGACGGCAGCAAGGCGTTCGTCGCTCGCTATGCTCTCGGGCGCGATTACCACAAGGTGCTGCGGGGACGGCTGCAGCAGCTCGCCGGAAGAATCGAACGCGAAATCGGCGAATTCGGCTACCGCGTGTTCACCGACTCGGCGCCGGTGATGGAAGTGGAGCTGGCGCGCAAGGCGGGGCTCGGCTGGAGGGGAAAGCACACGCTGCTGCTCTCGCGCGAGGCGGGCTCGTTTTTCTTTCTCGGCGAGATCTATACGGATCTTCCGCTCCCGGTGGACGCTCCGGTGGGCGAACATTGCGGCACCTGCGCCAAGTGCATCGACGTCTGCCCGACGCGCGCGATCGTCGCACCTTACACGCTGGATGCGCGGCGCTGCATTTCCTACCTGACCATCGAGCTGAAAGGCAGCATTCCGCTGGAGCTCCGGCCGCTCGTCGGCAACCGCGTCTTCGGCTGCGACGACTGCCAGCTCGTCTGCCCCTGGAACCGCTACGCGCAGGTCACGCCGGAGCCGGACTTCCGGGTGCGCAACGGCCTGGACAGCGCCGAGCTCGTCGAGCTTTTCGCTTGGCCCGAGAGCCAGTTCCGCGAGCGCATGGCAGGCAGCGCGATCCTGAGAATCGGCTACGAGCGCTGGTTGCGCAATCTCGCCGTGGGACTCGGCAATGCACCCAAGGAGGAGCGCGTGGTCGCCGCGCTGCGTTCGCGCGCGAGGGACCCTTCAGCGCTGGTGCGCGAGCACGTCGCCTGGGCGCTCGCGCGTCATGCAGCGAGCTGACTGGAGCCCTTCGCGTGTCGCGATCCGAGGAACCCCTGTGGCGCACGCCGAACCGCGGCGGGACCCGGTAGGAAAAAGAGCTCCGGCGTCCGGGATGTGTTTGCTATAATGTTTTCGATCGTCATCCACCCCGTCCGCAGATTTCCCGCCATTGACTGACGACTCTTCGGCCCGGACCCGGGGCGGAAGGAGAAAATCCGTTTGCCGAGTTTTACCGAACTAGGCCTGCTACCCGAGCTGTTGAAAACAGTTTCGGAGCAAGGCTATACCGAGCCGACGCCGATCCAGGCGCAGGCGATTCCTCTGGTTCTGCAGGGACGCGACGTCATGGGCGGCGCCCAGACCGGAACCGGCAAGACCGCGGGCTTCACGCTGCCTCTGCTGCAGCGCTTCGCGCGACACGCCAACACCAGCGCCTCCCCTGCGCGGCATCCGGTGCGGGCCCTGATCCTCACGCCCACCCGCGAGCTCGCCGCGCAGGTCGAGGAGAGCGTGCGCATCTACGGCAAGTACATCGGCCTGCGCAGTACCGTGGTATTCGGCGGCATCGACATGAAGCCGCAGACCGCGGCGCTTCGCCAGGGCGTAGAGTTCCTGGTGGCCACCCCCGGGCGGCTGCTCGACCACGTGCAGCAGAAGACGGTCAACCTGCAGCAAGTCGAGGCCTTTGTGCTCGACGAGGCCGACCGCATGCTCGACATGGGCTTCATTCCCGACGTGCGCCGCATCATGGCGCTGCTGCCCACGCGGCGCCAGAACCTGCTGTTCTCCGCCACGCTTACCGGGGAAATCCGCGTTCTTGCCGATTCGTTCCTGCGCGACCCGGTCTTGGTGCAGGTGGCTCGGAACAACGCCGCGGCCGAGTCGGTCACGCACCTCGTCCACCCGGCAAGGCGCGAGCGCAAGCGCGAGCTGCTTTCGTACTTGGTTCAATCGCGCGATCTGCGCCAGGTTCTGGTGTTCACATCGACACGCATCGGCGCGAATCGCCTCGCCTACCAGCTCAACCGCGACGGCATTCACACCGCCGCCATCCACGGCGACAAGAGCCAGCCCGAGCGGCTCCAGGCGCTCGCCGCTTTCAAGGAGGGCAAGGTGCGCGTGCTGGTGGCGACCGATGTCGCCGCGCGCGGCCTCGACATCGAGGACCTGCCGCACGTGGTGAATTTCGAGCTGCCCGGCGCGCCCGAGGACTACGTGCACCGCATCGGCCGCACCGGACGGGCGGGGGCGAGCGGCGAGGCGATCTCGCTCGTATGCGCCGAGGAGCACGAGCGGCTCGAGGCGATCGAGAAGATGATCCGGATCGGCATCACGAGAAAAATAGTCCCGGGCTTCGAGCCCGATCTCAGAGCGGCGCCCTTGATCATGGGTTCGGCAAACGGCCGTCGGAACCCGGGTGCGCGCGAGCGCCGGCCGCGACGCGGCGGCGAAGAGCGCGACCGGCTGACGCGCGCGAAGCACGGCGCGAAAAACCTCGATCCGATTTTCAGTTCTCCCTACGAACCGGAGAAGGCGGCGCCCGCCGCGCCCCGCGCCTCGGCTCCGCAACGCTCGCCGCGCCAGGTCGCCGCGCTCCTTGGCGGCCTCCCCAGGAACAAGTAAGCGCCGCTAACTTTCCCGGCGGAACGGGCTGCGCTCGTTCAACTCGTCCACGTAGCGCTCGATCCCCGCCGTCTCTTGCGCGAGAAATTTTTCCACCGCGCCAGAGAACTCCGGGTGCCGCAACCAGTGCGCAGACCAGGTCTGGGTCGGCATGAAGCCGCGCGCGAGCTTGTGCTCGCCCTGCGCGCCCCCCTCGAAGACCCGGATGCCGCGCTCGATGCAGAACTCGAGCGCCTGGTAATAGCAGACCTCGAAATGCAGCAGCGGGACGTGGACGACCGAACCCCAATAGCGCCCGTACAACGCCGTCGGCGAGTAGATGTTGAGGGCGCTTGCGACCGGCTTGCCGTCGAGCTCGGCAAGCACCATGAGCACGTGCTCGGGTAGCGTCTCTCCGAGGCGCCGGAAAAAGGCGAGGTTGAGATAGGGCGTCGAACGGTGCGCGCGGTAGGTGCTGTTGTAGCAGCGCGTGAAGAAGCTCCAGTGCTCGTCGCGAATCTCCCCGCCGGCGAGCCGCCGCAGGCGCACGCCCGATTCCTGCACCCTGCGCCGCTCCTGGCGGATTTTCTTGCGCTTGGCCGAAGCGAGCTCGGACAGGAACTCCTCGAAACTCGCGTAGCCGCGGTTCTCCCAATGGAACTGTACCGAGCGGCGCAGCATCATTCCCGCCGCTTCCATCTCGCGCGCCTCGGGCTCGGTCGGGAACAGCACGTGCAGCGAAGACGTTTCGCGCGCGAGCCGGATCGCGGCGCGAACCAGGAGCGCCCGCGTGGCCGCGTCGCCCGCAAGCAGGCGGGGTCCCGTGACCGGAGAAAACGGGATCGCGCCGAGCAGCTTGGGATAGTACGCAAGTCCGTGACGGTGATAGGCGTCGGCCCAGGCCCAATCGAAAACGTATTCCCCGTAGGAGTGGGACTTGAGGTACAGGGGCATCGCGCCGGCGAGCGATTCGCCCTGCCACAGGGTGAGATAGTGCGGCGTCCATCCGGTGGGCTCGCAGGCGCACCCCGTCTCGTGCAGGGCATGGAGAAACTCGTGGCGCAGGAACGGCTGCTGGCCGACAAGCGCGTTCCAGGCCCGCGGCTCGACGGCCGCGAGCGTGTCGACAAGCTTGACCGTGGGCGTGTCTTCCTTCAATCGGTGCGGTCCAAAGCGGCCCTCGCGGCGGGCCGATCTTAGAAGTCGATGTACGCCTGCGGCCTCGGGCGGCGAATGCCGCGATGGTAAACTTGCCGCATGGCGAGCATCGTCAAGATTGCGATTGCCCAGATCAATTGTACTGTGGGCGACCTCGCCGGCAACGCCGCCAAGATCCTCGAGTATTGCGAACGGGCGCGCTCCGCCGGCGCGGCCCTGGTGCTCACGCCCGAGCTCGCGTTGTGCGGCTACCCGCCGGAAGACCTGCTCCTGCGCGACGGCTTTTATCGCGACTGCAAGGCCGCGCTCGAGGGCCTGGCGCGCAAGGTGGCCGGCATCACGCTCGTCGTGGGGCATCCGCATCAATTCGAGGGGAAGCGCCACAATTCTGCGTCGGTCCTGCGGGACGGGCGGATCGTCGGCACTTATCACAAGTATACGCTGCCGAACTACACCGTTTTCGACGAGGAACGCTACTTCGAGCCCGGTGACCGTGCCTGCGTGTTCACGGTAGGGGAGACCCGCTTCGGCGTGAACATCTGCGAGGACACCTGGGGCGATCAGGGACCGCTCACCACCCGGCCGCGCGCCGACAAGGTGAGCGTCGGCATCAATATCTGCGCCGATGCGTGGGAAGCGAAGGCGCCCCGGGCCGCGCGCGAGGCGGGCGCGCAGGTGCTGCTCGTGCTGAACGCCTCGCCCTATCACATGCGCAAACAGGAGTCCCGTTACGACGTGATGCGCGAGCGGGTATCCGAGACCGGCATGGCGCTCATCTACGCCAACATGGTGGGAGGCCAGGACGAGCTGGTTTTCGACGGCGCCTCGTTCGCCCTCGACCGCCGGGGAGAGGTGGCCTGCCGGTTGCCGTCCTTCGAGGAGACGCTGGGATTCGTGACGGTTGCCGACGGCGAACCGCAGCGGGGCGAAACCGCGAAAGAAGAGTCGCTCGAGCCGGAAGTGTACAAGGCCCTGCGCCTCGGAGTGCGCGATTACGTCGGGAAGAACGGATTTCCCGGAGCGCTCGTCGGCCTATCCGGAGGAGTCGACTCGGCGTTGACGCTGTGCATCGCCTGCGATGCGCTCGGACCGGAGCGGGTGCGCGCGGTCATGATGCCTTCGCAATACACCTCCGATATGAGCCTCGAAGATTCCCGCGAGCTCGTCAGGAACCTCGGGGTGCGCTACGACGAGATTCCGATCGGTCCGGTGTTCGATGCGTTTCTCGCGTCGCTCGCAACAGAATTCAGCCGCCTTCCCCCCGACGCGACCGAGGAGAACCTCCAGGCGCGCATCCGCGGCACGCTGCTGATGGCCTTGTCGAACAAATTCGGCGCGATCGTCCTGACCACCGGCAACAAATCGGAGATGGCGGTCGGCTATGCCACTCTCTACGGCGACATGGCGGGAGGGTTCGCGGTCATCAAAGACATCCTCAAGACGCTGGTGTACCGTCTGTGCCGGTATCGGAACGGCGTCAAGCACGTCATTCCCGAACGCGTGCTGACCCGCGCTCCCTCCGCGGAGCTCAGGCCCGACCAGACCGACCAGGACACCCTGCCGTCGTACGATGTCCTGGACGCCATCATTTCGGCGTACATGGAAAACGACATGAGCCCTTCCGAAATAGTCGCGCAGGGCTTCGGCTCAGGCGAGGTGAGGCGCGTGATCGAGATGATCCATCGCAGCGAGTACAAGCGGCGCCAGGCGCCGATCGGAATCCGCATCACGCACCGGGGTTTCGGCAAGGATTGGCGTTATCCGATCACGTCGCGCTACCGGGAGCCCTACGAATAGCGGGCGCGGCCGAGTTCGACCGCCGTTTGTTATACTGGCGCGGGAGTCAAGGCAGGAGAACGGCCATGAAGAAGATCGAAGCGGTCGTGAAGCCCTTCAAGCTCGACGAGGTGCGTGAAGCCCTGGCCGAAGTCGGGGTTACGGGGCTGACGGTGACGGAGGTGAAGGGCTTCGGTCGCCAGAAGGGCCACACCGAGCTCTACCGCGGCGCGGAATACGTCGTGGACTTCCTGCCCAAGGTCAAGATCGAGGTCGTGGTGACGGAAAAGATGCTCGAGGGAGCGATCGAGGCGATCGTCAAGGCAGCGCGCACCGGCAAGATCGGCGACGGCAAGATCTTTGTGACCTCGGTGGAACAGGTCGTGCGCATCCGCACTGGCGAGACCAACGAGGCGGCGGTCTAGGCCCTAAGCAGCACCAGCAGCGCGCCGCTCCCGCCCTGATTCGTCGGTGCCTGGCAGAAGGCGAGCACCTCGTCGCGTTGCGCGAGCCACTGCCGCACCTTTCCCTTCAGTACCGGCTCGCGCTTGGGCGAGCGCAAGCCCTTGCCGTGGATCACGCGAACGCAGCGCAGGCCTCGCTTGAGGCAGTCGCCGAGAAACTCCGCGAGCAGCGACCGGGCCTCGTCCCGGTTCGAGCCATGCAAGTCGACGGCGTCCTGAACGACCCAGTGGCCCCGCCTCAGTTTGTGCAGCACACTGCGGCCCAGACCGTCGCGCAGATAGAAAAGCTCCTCGCCGGTTTCGATCGATGGGTCCACTGGAAGGGGGCCGGTCAAGCTTTCGGCGAGCGTATCGTGCACGTCGAGAAGCGACTGGACCGGCAACGGCAGCGATCCGGCTTCAGGCCGCACGCGGGCCTGCGATCGCAGAGGCGTGGCATCGCGCACCGCCTCGCGAAACAGCGCAGCCGCGTCTTCCGGCAGGCTCTTCTTCGTGGGCTTGCGCATGGCCGCTCCTCCCCTGTGGTGCTCAGCGCAGGCCGTCCAGGTACTTTTCCGCGTCGAGCGCCGCAATGCAGCCGCTGCCGGCGCTCGTCACCGCCTGCCGATAGACATGATCCTGCACGTCGCCCGCGGCGAACACGCCCGGCACGCTGGTCGCGCTGGCGTTGCCCTCGCTCCCTCCGCGCGTGACGATGTATCCGCCCTTCATCTCCAGTTGTCCTTCGAAAATGCCGGTGTTCGGAGTGTGGCCGACTGCGACGAACAATCCCTGTACGCCGAGCTGTTGGGCTGCGCCCGTCCGGACGTCCTTGATGCGGATGCCGTTCACGCCCTTGGCGTCGCCGAGGACTTCGTCCAGCACGTGGTTCCAGCGCAGCGTGACGTTGCTTCGTTCGAAGAGCTTCTGCTGCAGGATTTTCTCGGCGCGGAATTTGTCGCGCCGGTGGATCACGGTGACCTGGCGCGCGATATTCGCCAGGTACAGCGCCTCCTCCACCGCGGTATTGCCTCCGCCTACCACTGCAACGTCCTGACCCTTGTAGAAGAATCCGTCGCAGGTGGCGCATGCCGAGACTCCCTTGCCCATGAACCTCGCCTCGGACTCGAGCCCGAGGTAGCGGGCGGAGGCCCCGGTGGCGATGATGAGGGCGTCGCAGGTGTATTCGCCCGCATCGCCGGCGAGCCGAAAGGGCCGCTCCTTCAGGTGCGCCGTGTGGATGTGATCGAAGATGATCTCGGTCTCGAAGCGCTCGGCGTGCTTCTGGAAACGCTCCATCAGCTCCGGACCCTGGACTCCGCTGCCGTCGGCCGGCCAGTTATCCACGTCGGTGGTCGTCATCAGTTGCCCCCCCGGAGCGAGGCCCGTGACGACAACGGGTTTCAGGTTCGCGCGCGCCGCATAGACCGCCCCCGTATAACCCGCCGGACCGGATCCCAGTATCAGCAGGCGGGAATGTCTCGCTTTTTTCGACATATCAGGGTGGTTGGGACGGGGATGCTCGAATTCAACCGCGGAGCGGTCCAAATTATAGCGCGGAAGGACTGCCGCTCCGGCTCTGAGGCGCGCCGTTGCGAGTCCGCCAATCGGTCCCTTCGCGGGAGTCGCGGGTTGCGCACGCGCCGAAGGCAGGCCCGGCGAGTCTGATAAGATATGCGGGTCAAAGCGCCCGAAAGGAAAACGATGGCGGCCCCGGCCGGCGTGTCCATGCTGCTCCTGCGCAACGTACCGCTTTTTTCGGCATTGCCCGAGCAGCAGCTGGTCCTTCTCACCAGCGCGGTCAGCCGCAGGAGCTTTACCCGCGGCACGACCATCATTGCCGCAGGCGACGTGACGGAGTCGCTTTACGTCGTCGTATCGGGCCGGCTCAAGGTGATGATGAGCGACGACGAGGGGCGCGAGGTGATCCTCGCGATCCTGGGACCGAACGAGTTT
>DASPXL010000121.1:0-4853 GCA_035637375.1 Burkholderiales bacterium | reverse complement strand
CCGACCGTCCCTCCGGCCCTGACCACGCGGCGCACCTCCTCGAGGTGCGCTCCCAGGCGGTTCAGCTCCTCGGCGACGTCCGCCTTGACGCCGAAGAGCGCGATCTCCTGGCGGATGCGCTCCTCGTCCGCGCCGCCGAGGACCTCGCGAAGGCGAGCGGCCAGCTTTTCCTCGTAGGCGGCGATCGCCTCGGGGAGCCTCGGCTGGATCGAAACGAGCAGCGATTTGAGGCGCTCCACGCGCTCGAGGAGCATCTTGCCGAGCTTTTCGCCCTCGCGCGAGCGCGTCGTGGCGAACTCCTCGAGGAGCTCGCGAACGAGCGCCACGCAGGCCTCGCGCACGAGCGCCGAGCGGTCGTCGCCGAGTACGCCGGGCCAGTGAAGCGCTTCGCCCACGCGCAGCGGCTGCGAGTCGGGGATCGCGGTTCGCACCTTGCGCGAGGCCTCCGCCAGCGCGGCGAGCAGCGCTTCGTTCACGCTGATCTGCGGCGCGGCGCCGGCGGGCGGAGTGACCGAGACCCGGCATTCGACCTTGCCGCGGCCCACGCGCGCCTGGATGAGCTCGCGGAGCGCGGGCTCGACGGCTCGCAGCTCGTCGGGCAGCCGGAACTGAACGTCCAGAAAACGGCCGTTGACGCTTTTCAGCTCCGCCGCGAGCGAGGCGACCGGCAAGTCTCGCGTCGCCGCCGCGTATCCGGTCATGCTGCAGATCATCGATCGTGATTTATGAGGCCGTATAATGCCGGCGGCCATTTTCTAAAACGCCGCTATCATAACGGTTACAAACGCCGCGCCGCTACCCCTTTAATGCCTCAGCAGGCCAATCAGCCGTTGCCCGACGGCTACCAGCTCGAGAACTACCGCATCTCGAGCGTGCTCTCGTGCGGCGGTTTTTCGATCGTCTATCTCGCCTACGACGACAACGACCATCCGGTCGCGATCAAGGAATATCTTCCGAGCCAGCTCGCCCTGAGAAAGGAAGGCGACGCGCTGCCCTCGATCGCCGAGGAGAACCTCGCCACGTTCCGCTACGGCTTGAAGTGCTTCTTCGAGGAAGGCAAATCGCTCGCGGGGCTGTCGCATCCGAACGTGGTGCGCGTGCTGAATTTCTTTCGCGCCAACGAGACCGTGTACATGGTGATGCGCTACGAGCGCGGCAGGACGCTGCAGGAGCACATCCAGGCCCGCCGCGGCGCGATCAAGGAAAGCTTCATCCGCCACGTGTTCTCGCAGCTGCTGAACGGCTTGCGCGAAGTGCACTCGAACAAGCTGCTGCACCTCGACATCAAGCCCGCCAACATCTACATCCGCAACGACGGCACGCCGCTGCTGATCGACTTCGGCGCGGCGCGGCAGACGCTCACGCAGGAGGGCATGCGCCTGAACCCGATGTATACGCCGGGCTTCGCGCCGCCCGAGCAGTACAAGAACCGCGATCTGCTCGGGCCGTGGAGCGATTGCTACGCGATCGGCGCGAGCATCTTTGCCTGTCTTTCGGGGATGGCGCCGCAGCCGGCCGACCAGCGCCTCGAAAAGGACCGCTACGTCTCGGCGACGAAGCTGCGGAACGGCAAGTATTCCCGGCAACTGCTCGAGACGATCGACTGGTGCCTGGAGCTCGATCACCTGAAGCGGCCGCAGAGCGTGTTCGCGCTCCAGAAGGTGCTGCTGCGCGAGAAGGAGCCCGAGGTGCACCGCAAGGGCTCGCTCCTCGGGAGCCTTCACAAGGCTTGGCTGAAAGCGTCCGGGCGATGAGATTCTCGATCTTTCAGGAGAGCCGCAGGGGAACGCGCAAGGCGAACGAGGACCGCGCCGGCTACGCGTACTCCCGCGACGCGCTGCTGATGGCGGTTGCCGACGGCATGGGGGGACATCTGCACGGGGAGGTCGCATCGCAGATCGCGGTGCAGGTCCTCACCGAGGCGTTCCGGCGCGAAGCCAAGCCCAAGCTCGCCGACCCGTTCGGCTTCCTGCAGAAGAGCATCATCGACGCGCACTTCGCGCTCGGCGACTACGCCAAGGCGCGCAGGCTCCTCGAGTCGCCGCGCACCACCTGCGTCGCCTGCGTGGTGCAGGACTCCACCGCCTACTGGGCCCACGCGGGCGACTCGCGGCTCTATCACGTGCGCGAGGGGCGGATCCACGCGCACACCCGGGATCATTCCCGGGTGCAGATGCTGGTCGACCAGGGCCGCGTGCGGGAGGAAGCGGTCGCGGCGCATCCGGACCGCAACAAGATTTTCAACTGCATCGGGGCGACCACGCTCCCGCAGGTGGAGCAGTCGAAGCCGACGCCGTTGCGCGCCGACGACACCCTGATCCTGTGCACCGACGGTTTTTGGGGTCCGCTCGCGGGAAAGCTCATCACGGGCGCGTTGCTGAAGGGCGGCATCATGAAGGCCATCCCCGAGCTGCTGGATCTGGCCGAGGAGCGCGCCGGCGCGGATTGCGACAACCTTTCGGTCGTGGCGCTGACCTGGGCCGAGACCCATCCGGGCGCGGCCGCGGGTGAAGTGTCGACGCAGACGCTGGAGGCGGGCGGCATCAGCACGCAGATCGGGGATTTCAGCAAGGCGGACCACGCCGAGCTCAGCGACGAGGAGATCGAGCGCGCCATCGAGGAGATCCGCGCGGCGATCCGCAAGCATACGCCGCAAAAACCCTGATGAGACCTTCGAAACGCCGTCCCGACCAGCTCCGCGAGGTGCGGATCGACAGAGGATATACGCGGCACGCGGAGGGCTCGGTGCTGGTGGCGTTCGGCGACACGCGCGTGATCTGCACGGCGAGCGTCGAGGAGGGCGTGCCGGGGTTTCTCAAGGGCCGAGGCCAGGGCTGGGTGACGGCCGAATACGGCATGCTGCCGCGCTCGACCCACACCCGCACGGATCGCGAGGCGGCGCGCGGGCGGCAATCGGGGCGTACTCAGGAAATACAGCGCCTGATCGGCCGCTCCTTGCGCGTCGTGACCGATCTGGCGAAGCTCGGCGAGCGCACCGTCAAGCTCGACTGCGACGTGATCCAGGCGGATGGGGGCACCCGCACCGCGAGCGTCACCGGGGCGTTCGTCGCCCTGCACGACGCCATGGGGACGCTGCTGGAGCGTGGGGTCCTCTCTGCCTTGCCGATCCGCGATTACGTCGCGGCCGTGTCGGTGGGCTTGTACGAGGGCGTCCCGGTCCTCGATCTGGACTACGCCGAGGATTCGGACTGCGATACCGACATGAACGTGGTGATGACCGGCACGGGCGGCTTCGTAGAGATCCAGGGCACGGCCGAAGGCGAGCCCTTCTCCTCGGCGCAAATGGACGCCCTGATTGCGCTTGCGAAGCAGGGGATCGCCGAGCTGATCGCGAAACAGAAGGCCGCGCTCGGGCTCTCCTGATTTCCCCTCCTCTTATGAGGAGGGGTGCCCGCGCAGCGGGCGGGGTGGTCGGGTTTGAAGCCGCAACGGGTTCGTCAACTCTCGTCGCAAACGAGCGTTGACCGTGAATGGCTCTTGTTCATAATATCCCGCGTCTGAAACCGCGCCGCCGGGAACTTCGACGACGACTCACTATCGCGGAAGCGCGCCTGTGGAACCACCTCAAAGACCGGAAACTGCGCAGCAGGAAATTCCGGCGTCAGCACAGCGTCGGGCCCTATATTCTGGACTTCTACTGTCCCGGAGAAAGGCTCGCAGTGGAGTTAGACGGCGCGGCTCACGATCATGAGGCTGCGCAAAACCGTGATTCCCTCCGCACGCTGTTCCTCCAAAGCGCCGGAATCCGGCTGGTCCGATTCGAGAATCG
Organism: Burkholderiales bacterium; assembly: GCA_035637375.1. Lineage (GTDB taxonomy): Bacteria > Pseudomonadota > Gammaproteobacteria > Burkholderiales > SG8-39 > VBDM01. The sequence goes on along the minus strand of DASPXL010000121.1, from coordinate 1,063 downwards.
TCAAGTCATTGAGAACCTCGAAGGAGTTCTGGCAGTCATTGCGCGGCAATTCATGATTGCGTGACCTCCCCGGCGGTCTACGGCCGCCACCCCTCCTCATTCGAGGAGGGGAACGTAGTTTCCTCGCGGGTTAAAATGGATGCGTGAAAAAACTCGTGCTCGCCTCCTCCAATCCGGGGAAGCTCCGTGAGCTCGAGGCGCTGCTCGCGCCGCTCGGGATGGAAATCGTCCCGCAGTCCAGTTTGCGCGTGGCGGAAGCGGACGAGCCGCACGGCACCTTCGTCGAGAACGCGCTCGCCAAGGCGCGGAACGCGAGCCGCCGCACCAAGCTTCCCGCGCTCGCCGACGATTCGGGCATTTGCGTGGCGGTGCTCGGCGGGGAGCCCGGCGTGCACTCGGCGCGGTTTGCCGGCGAGCCGAGGTCCGACACACGCAACAACGAAAAGCTGGTTGAAATGCTTGCCGACAAGGACAACCGGCGCGCGCACTACTGCTGTGTGATCGTGCTTATGCGCCACCCGGACGACCCGGAACCGGTTATTGCCGAAGGGAGCTGGGCGGGTGAGATCGTCGCCGAGCCGCGCGGCGCGAACGGCTTCGGCTACGACCCGCATTTTTTTCTGCGCGACCTAGGAAAAACCGCCGCGGAGCTCGATCCGGGCGAGAAGAATCTCGTCAGCCACCGCGGCAAGGCGCTGCGGCGGCTGCTCGCGAAGCTGAAGGAGGGCGTCTAGCGATGAGCGTCGCTGTTGCGCCGTTTCCTTCCGGAGTGCGCCTGGCGCAGCTCCCGCCGCTCGCGCTCTACGTTCACATTCCCTGGTGCGTGAGGAAGTGTCCGTACTGCGATTTCAATTCCCACCAGGCAAAAGGGGAAGTCCCCGAACAGGCCTACGTCGAGGTGCTCGTGACAGATCTGGAGCTCTCGCTTCCCGACGTCTGGGGGCGGCGAGTCTACAGCGTTTTCTTCGGCGGTGGGACGCCGAGCCTTTTTTCCGCCGCGGCGATCGGGACGCTGATCTCGGCGTTCCGCGCGCGGCTGCCGCTAGCCGCCGATTGCGAGATC